>NZ_JBMQUD010000053.1:0-14071 GCF_057359045.1 Adhaeribacter sp. | reverse complement strand
GCCAGTTTATAGGCCATGTGGCCGCCTCCCGATAAGCCAATGGCATAAAAATGCTTACCGTTTACCCCGTAGTTTTTATGAAAATACTGCAGCATAGCTTCAAAGAAGGCCTGCTCATTAATATTTTCCAGGTTAGCCGTGCTGGTGGCCGATTTGCGGCACTCATTCCAGTAACGCTGGTAACCATCGGGATAAACCAGGAAAACCGGTTCTTTGCCGGACTCCTTTTGTAAACTTTCGGCGGGTTTTAACATGCCTTTACCATTGCCACCAGACCCGTGCAATACAAAAATAAGGTTAAAGTTTTGGGTAGCCTGCTCCGGTTTTATAAAATGAAACGTTCGGTAGTGATTTTGCACCAGAATAGAATCGGTAAGAACCTGGCTTTTTGCGGTAAGAAAACAAAAAAACAATAATAGAACGCAGGCACACTTCTTCATGAACTATTTTTAAGATAATTTAGGCTGAATATACTAATCTTTTCCTAATTAAACCCGAAACCGAGTTGTGCGTGACCTAATGCCAGGCGTGGCATAGTGTTACGCTAACCTTATAGATAACAACAGCGCCTTTACCCAGGCTCTTCATTACTTTCAGGTATATTGTGTTTAGCTTTTTTGGCTACTAAAAGGCGTTCCTGCTGTTCGTTCTTTTCTTGAATTCCTTTTGGCGCTGCTTCTCTTGTCGATTTTCTGCTCTGGTTCTGGTTCCCATTGCCTAATTTAATTTTGTTGAATTTAGATACTTGGTGTATCGTTAAGTCCTATTCAAAGTTGCTAAACGGGCCGAACATTGTGCCATAGGCATCATACAACTATGACCCCGTGTTATCCTGAGCGCTCTAAGCAAAACAAGGCTTGTAGACACAACATTAAATAATCAGAAATTTACCTGGATTATATTGCTATTTTAAGATTAATTTGAGCAAAATACCTTAACCCATGAGAAACTGCTTTACGCCCAGGTTATATTTTATCTTTTACTTGCTTTGCTTACCGGTGCTAACGGCGTTTGCGCAAAAACTGCCCGGTATAGCCACCAAAACAGCCGGCATGAAAAAGTACCCCGGCTATTTTAATTTTTACCTGGATGAAAATGCCGGCAAAATCTGGCTCGAAATAAACCGCTTTGACCAGGATTTTCTCTACGTAAATTCTTTGCCAGCCGGATTAGGTTCGAACGACATTGGCCTGGATCGGGGGCAACTGGGCGGCGAGCGGGTTGTATTTTTCCGGAAAATGGGTCCAAAAGTCATGTTGGTGCAGCCGAACCTAAACTACCGGGCCCTTACCAGTAATGCGAACGAGAAACGGGCCGTGGAAGAATCTTTTGCCCAATCTATTTTGTGGGGATTTAAAGCCGAAGCGGCTACCGGCGAGGCCGTTCTGGTAGATGCCACTGACTTTTTGCTGCGCGACGCCCACGATGTAATTGGCAGTATTCGCCGGACCCGCCAGGGCAGTTACCGCCTCGATGCCAGTCGCTCGGCCTTATACCTGCCGCGCACCAAAAACTTTCCGGAAAACACCGAATTTGAGAGCACCCTTACTTTTACAGGCGGCGACGATGCCGGTAACTTTGTGCGCGAAGTTGCGCCCGATGTGCAGGCGCTTACCTTACGCCAGCACCACTCCTTTATCAAATTACCGGATAATAAGTATACGCCCCGCGCCGCCGATCCCCGGGCCGGTTTCTACAACATGTCTTTCTACGATTACGCCACGCCGGTAAGCGAAAATATTCATAAACAATATATTGCGCGCCACCGGCTGCGTAAAAAGAATCCGGCTGCTGCTGCCTCCGAGGCCGTAAAGCCCCTTACCTATTATGTCGATAATGGGGCTCCGGAGCCTATCCGTTCGGCCCTGCTGGATGGTGCCCGCTGGTGGAACCAGGCCTTTGAAGCCGCCGGTTATAAAAATGCTTTCCGGGTAGAGGTTTTGCCGGATACGGCCGACCCTATGGATATTAGGTATAACATTATTCAGTGGGTGCATCGCAGCACCCGTGGCTGGTCTTACGGGGCTACCGTTACCGATCCGCGTACCGGTGAAATTATCAAAGGGCACGTTTCGCTGGGGTCGCTGCGGGTGCGCCAGGACTACCTGATTGCAGAAGGACTACTGGCCCCATACGAAGAAGGCCAACCGGCTAACCCGGCCATGATGACCATGGCCCTGGCCCGTATCCGGCAGTTGTCGGCGCATGAGTTGGGGCATACCTTGGGTATTATGCACAACTACGCCGCCAACAACAATGCCTCGGTAATGGATTACCCCCACCCGCAGGTAAAGCTGGATGCAAATGGTAACATAGACCTTAGTCAGGCTTACGGAACACAAATTGGTGATTGGGATAAACTGGCGGTTACGTACGGCTACCAGGATTTTCCGGAAGGTACCGACGAAAAAAAGGCCTTGGACGAACTGCTGGCCCAGGGGCGCACCCGGAATTTAATGTTTATCTCTGACCGCGACGCCCGGGCGCCGGGCGGATCGCATCCGGTGGCGCACCTCTGGGATAACGGCACCAACGCAGCCGATGAATTGCTGCACGTACTAGCCGTGCGGAAAACTGCGCTTCGCCATTTCTCCGAAAAAAATATTAAACCCGGTACCCCCATGAGTATGCTGGAAGATGTGCTGGTGCCCTTGTACAATTACCACCGCTACCAAACCGAAGCTACTGCCAAATTAGTAGGCGGCATAGACTATACCTACGCCATGCGCGGCGATAAGCAAATAATTACCCAGGTACTGGCCAAGCCGGAACAACAAAAAGCCTTGGATGCGCTGCTGCAAACCCTTTCGCCGGAGGTACTCACGTTGCCCGAAAATATTATTTCTTTGATTCCGCCGCGGGCGCCCGGCTTAATTAACAGCCGCGAACTTTTTGCCAAACGGACCGGCCTTACCTTCGACCCCTTAGCTGCCGCCCAGGCTTCGGCCGATTTTACCTTGTCGTTCCTGCTGCATCCGCAACGGGCCTCGCGTTTAGTAGAGTTAAGTGCCCGGGGCAATAACCTTAGCCTGCACCAGGTTACCCAACAACTCCTCGATAATACCTGGAAAAGCAAACGCCAAGCCGGCTTGCCCGGCCAGGTGCAACTCCAAACCGAACAGGTGCTGCTAACCCATTTGCTGGCACTGTCGCAGGACGAAAATGCTGCTTACCAGGCCCGGGCCATAGCTAAGGCCGCTATTACCGACCTCCAAAATTACCTGAAACATGCACAAAAACGTACCCGCGACCTGGATTACAAGGCCCATATTGCCTTTGCTTTGGCCAGAATAGAAAAACCAGAAAATGTAAAACCAACCAAAATGTTAGATTTGCCGCCCGGCGCTCCCATTGGCCAAGGGTTGCTGTTTGGGTGTGAATAAGGTTTGGCGGTGGCCGGTAAACTAAGCAAAGTTCCTAAAGTATTGTGTATTAATTTAAAGCATTTGGGCTAAATGGCTTAAATCGCTCATCCTACTACAAAGCTATTTGCCTATTATTCGTAGTGCGTAGAGTTAGCGTAGCGCTCTACGCACTTCCGGATAGCCAATCTCTGATTGGCGTAATTAAAAAATTATTCAGCTAATAATAGTAATGGGTACCAACCCCGGCAAACCGCTGTAATCGCGGGCGCTGCTGTACAGGTAAGAATGGGCTTCTTCCACCCAACCTTCCTGCACCGGGTTCTGATGAAGATATTGTAGCTTTTGGTCGGTAAAATAGTTCGTCAATAATTCTTCGGCGTGGTTATTTTGCTGCCAAAACTGGTACCGGGTATTACGGCTATTTTTTCCCGCCACAAACCGAAACTTATCCAACAGCCATTCCTACCGGCTTTCCGGACCAGCTTCTATTTCCCGGATTAATTGCGAGGCGGTAAACTTTTTCAAATCCCGGATAATATCCGCTAAGTTCACCTCCTTGGGTTGCTGCGCCGAAATAATTAAATGCGCATGAGGCACCAGGCATGCACTTGTAAACCTTTGTTTTGAATACAGAAATTTAGGCTATCTGTAAATATAGTTTTATACCGGGCCCGCACAAACACATCTAGCCAGCACACCACCGTAAATGTAACAAAGTAAATACCTTCTGGGCTGTTTAAACTGTATGGCCTTGGTGTCAGCGGCATGGCAGATTGGTAAGCAAACGGTCCGGTAGTTTGTTTTACAAATTACGCCAATGGGAGATTTGCTGTCCGGAAAATACGTAGGGCGCTTCGCATAACAGAAGAATAAAAATGATGAAGTTGCAGCCTAACATCCAATTTTGTATTACCCTTTAACAAAAGAAGGAATAAAGCCCGATAGCTTACTAACTATTAAAAAGAATATCTTTATATTTAGAGTGTTAATAGGATTTGCATTTAAAGAGGATATTGCGGTGCAAACTTCTACCTTTGAAAGGTATACCGCAGAAATAAATCGGATTGACGTAATAAAATAACCTAATTTAAAACAGCGCATCAAAAATGCTTCAGCAAAAGCCCGTTCTGTTTTAATAGCTGTTCGCTAAATAATAAGGCAAAACTATAAAATAATACAATAATGAAATTTAGAAAACTGATTCTTAGTTTTTATATCCTAATAAGTATAACCGCATTTTCATGTACAGAAAAAGATGAATTTTTAACTTCTGGTGAACAAACAGCTTTAACTATCTCAAATGTAATTTCTGAAAACAAAATAATAAGGGTAAGCCCTTATGAATGGAAATTTGATGAATTGAAAAAAGAATATGGTTGGGTATCTATTAATAGAACTTTCGTTCAAATCTCAGACCCAAACCTACCTGGGCTAGTGAGTTATTACAATTACGAATCGACTGATTTTACGGTTGAAAAGAGTTTTATTAAAATAGAAAAAAAATATTATAATTTAGAACACCTTTATAAATATGAAATAAAGGGCCTTACTTTGGAATTGTATTTTGGATCTAAATGATGCGTATCATTTAGATCCAAAATACAATTGGGAGGCCATTAAAGTTTATTTTATAAAGGTAAATACTCTATGCTGTGCGTAGAGTTAGCGAAGCGCTCTACACATAACAGGGTGCTCTTTACTGGAGGGAGCGTTAGCGTTATGCCTAATAAAAGTGATGCGTGTTGGGTAGCATAAATTATTAAAAATTCATATACTTAATCTGCTAACGATTAACCCCCACTATATGCTTGGAAAATATTTACGCCTGAAAATCATCACGTTAATAATATTAGGCACTACGTACCCTATATGGGCCCAGCAGCCGGCTACCTCTACCCCAGTTTCATCCAGGGTGGTGGAAGATGGTGGTACCGGCCCTTATAGCGCCCTGATGCTTACCGAAAGTACCTTGCCCACCCATACGGTATTCCGGCCAAAAGACCTGAATAAATTTAAAAATAAACATAAAATGCCCATCATTGCCTGGGGTAACGGTGCTTGTGCGAATTCGCCGTGGGAACACGTAAATTTTTTGTCGGAAGTAGCGTCTTATGGATTTCTGGTGGTAGCCATCGGGCCAATGCCGCAGGAAGGGGAAAAAGGCAACGGAAAATCAACCTCGTCTCAGCTAATTGATGCGATTAATTGGGCGGTTGCCCAGAATAAAGATAAAAAAAGCCCCTATTACCAGAAAATTGATGTAGCTAAAATAGCCGTAAGTGGCATGTCTTGCGGTGGTTTGCAAACGCTGGAAGTAGCCTCGGACCCGCGGGTAAGTACCATTGTGGTTTGTAATAGCGGTATTTTTAATACTCCCGGTAACGGCCGAAGCGCCATGCCTAACCTGACAAAAGAAAACCTGACCAAAATACATACGCCAACTTTATACATGCTGGGCGGCGAAAAAGACATTGCTTATAATAACGGCATGGACGATTACAAACGTATTAACCACGTGCCGGTTTTTATGGCCAATATGGATGTGGGGCACGGCGGCACGTATGGCCAACCGCACGGCGGCGAATTTGCCAAAGTAGCCACCGCATGGTACCAATGGCAATTAAAAGGCGACCAGAAAGCAGGCAAACTATTTACCGGTAACCCGGCCGGCCTGGCCCAAAACCCCAACTGGCGCTACGAAAAAAAGAATTTGCCTTAAGCTACCTTTAGCTATTTAATTTAATAAACAGGCCCACCGCTTTACTTTGGCAAGCTGCTTGGCGTAGCCGGGTTTACGCGGGTTTATATTATTAAATATTCGCTTGGTTGTGCTAAACAACGGCCAAGACTATATTTAGTGTATCTCGTCCGGCTCATTATTACTTTTACCTGTATTGCGGTTAGCTTTTTTGGCCGCTAAAAGGCGCTCCTGGTGTTCTTTTCTTTCCTTAAACTCCTTTTGGCGCTGCTTCTTTTGTTGATCCCCGGATCTGGTGCTGGTTCCCATTGGCTGGTTTTTTTTTGTTTTTAGATAATTCGTTTACCGTTCTGTTAAATTCAAAGTTGCTAAACGGGCCGGACATTTTGCCAAAGTATACTAGTACCCACTTGTGGCATGTAGCCCGCTGCGCTAACCCTACGCATAATAGCGCATAACTAAGTACAAGATAAAGGCATAGCCATTAAGTCATTTACTAACTGTAAATCATTGTTTAACCCAACCCGCCAGTAGCACCAGGAAACCGATAACCTGAAAGATGGCCCGGTATTCCATAAACTGCAACCACGTTTTCCGGAGCAATTCCCAGGGTACACCCGACATACCCGAGGCATACGAATGAAACTGCGCATTAATCGGTATATTAAATTTAAAAGCCAACAATACGTCAACCACAATACATACAAAAGCAATAACCGTGGTAATAAAAAGGAAAGAACCCGGTACCTTGCCTAAAAAAAGGACGGTAATAAAACCAATAACCAGCGTAGCCAGATATATCAACTTAAGGCGCGCTTCAATCACCTGATCTATGGCGTTTCTGATTTCGGCATAAGCATTAAGGGAGATACCTGAAAAAGCCTGACATGCCGCCAAGAGGTAAAAAATTCCCTGGGAAACAATTATAAGGTATAGCAAGAGAAATACAGTTCTTAAAACACTGACGACCATAATTTTATTTAGTTTAGGTGAATGATGCATAGGCCGCAAATGAAAAGAGAATCGCTCTTAATTTTCTTGACCAAAATCAAGATTACCGCCAGAAGACCATGTTTGCAGAACTAAGAAAACAAGTAGAAAAAATTGTAAAGATTAATGAGCATGAATGGGAAGCCTTTCAAAGCATACTCAAGCCCAAACAGGTTAAGAAGCATGCGCATTTTTTAGAGCAAGGGCAGGTATGCCGGCAGATGGCCTTTATTGTAAAAGGATATGTGCGGTTTTATTTTTTGGTAGGCGCCGAAGAAGTTACAAAAGAATTTAGCTTTGAAAACTACTTTTGCGGCTCTTATGCCAGTTTTATATCGGGTAATCCTTCCCGTTTTAATGTTAAAGCAATGGAAGATCTGTCTTTATTAGTCTTTGATAGGCCCCACCTGCTGGAACTGATAGAACAATATCCTACCTGGGGAAGATTTGTCTTATTCTCCGTAGAAAATCTTTTTGTGCGAAAAGAAAACCGGGAAGCTTCGTTTTTACTCGACAGCCCCGAAGAGAAGTATGCTAAGCTATTGCGCGAACATAAGGAAATGCTACAAAGGGTACCCCTAAAATACCTTGCTTCCTACCTTGGCCTCAGTGCCGAAACCCTTAGCAGAATAAGAGCCAGGCAAAAATAATTTACACTTATTTGTATTTTGACCCAATTAGTTAATCTTATAAAGGGCAAAGTATAATAGGAAGGTTTAGGGTATGTGTTGCCTTAGCAAATTTAAGCATGACTGAAGCCAATCTCCTATAGGCGTAGCTAAAGAATAAAAATGTTAAGGCAAGCCCCTATCAACCGCTATAAACGGGGCAAAATGTTACCTTCTCTCATTTAAACCGACAGACTTTGCGTTTTCGCGCCAATGCGTTAGGTACGCCACCTGTTCATAAAACTAAATAATCTGTATATTTTTCATTACGCCAATCGGAGATTGGCTTTCCTAAAAATGTGTAGAGCGCTTCGCTAACGCTACACACAACTAGAGGATTTGCTATTTAGCTTTTAAAAAATAACGATTTCAGGTTATCTATAATGTTTACGATTTCCTATATTTAAGAGCATTTACATAACGGAACATGAAAAAAATTTTACCTCTCCTTTTTGCGCTTATAAGTATTTCTTTCTTTTCGGGATGTAAAAAAGAAGAGGAGGAGGTAAAAGTGGAAACAGAGACGCCACTCCAATTCCAGGCCAGAATGTTAAAAGGAAAGTGGAAGGAAATAGAAGGTTTCGACCAAACTTTTGATTCAAATGGCAATATTATCAGGTCTACTCGTACCACCCCACCGCTTAATGATAATACTACATATAGTTACGATGGAAAAATACATATTGTTGATTATGCTCCTGGTTATAACAGGCCACCTGCCCAATATCCTTATACCCTTACTGAGAAAGAAGGTAAGTTTTTCGTTAATATAGATAAATTATTGTATTTAAAAGATCCGGAAGCAACCTACATTATAGAAATAAATGCCAATACCGATGTACTTTTGCGAGATATACAAATATATAATACCGATGGCAGCAAAGCCTTCATTAATACTGTGCTCGTAAGAGTACCTTAGTAGCATTCAATAAAATTGTTAAGATTTGTATGAGCGCTTAGGCTTAGCGAAGCCCTTTAGAACATTTTGCGGTTGATTCGGAAAAATGATGTAAAGGGCTTCGCTGCCTTTCAAGCGTACCATTTTATTTACTTGTACTTATATAAAAATTAAATTTTCACCAAATAGAAGGAAGACTCTTGAGCTATGCGGTGAGTTAGCGCAGCGCTCTCCGCACTTTTCGGAAAGCCAATCTTTGATTGGCGTAGCTAAAGAATAAAAATATAAAGTCAAGCCCCTATCAGCGGTGGTAAACGCGGCAAAATAATAGCTGCTCTCATTTAAACCGACAAACCTTGCGTTTACCTGCCAAAGCGTTAAATACGCCAGCTATAAATAGAACAGAATAGTTGGTATATCTCTTATTACGTAAATTAGAGATTGGCATTACGGGAATTGCGTAGAGCGCTGCGCTAACGCAAAGCATAACAGAGGCTCCTGGTGTTCTTTTCTTTCCTTAAACTCTTTTTGGCGCTGCTTCTTTTGTTAATCGCCGGATCTGGTGCCGGTTCCCATTGACTAATTTTATTTTGTTGTTTTTAGATACTTCGTTTACCGTTTCGTGAATTCAAAGTTACTAAACGTGCCGGGCATTTTGCCTAAAGTATAATAGTAGCCACATGTGGTACATAGCGCACTGCGCTAACCCTAAGCATATCAATGGAGGACTAATACAACCTTTAACTATTCACTTGAAATTTATACACTTCTTTGAAAGTTTATAATATCCATATTGTTTGTTTAAATAAAAATAATGATAAAAAATAAACCATATATAAGTCAATTAGCAATAATAAGCTATATTTAGTCCTAAATTAATAAAAGGATAAAATTTCAATAAAAATTAATTAGATAAAATTTAGTTTATAACATCTTAAAAGGAAAGAACTGCAGGTAACCAGTTGAATATGAATATTTTTTTACGATTAATCTTTGCTTTTTCTATTTTTTTATATCAAAACCTGGCTCTGGGGCAATCTTGGCAATGGGCAACAAAGGCAGGTGGCGAATGGACCCAGAACGGTAATGATATTGCAGTTGATGCAGCCGGTAACAGCTATGTAATTGGTAACTTCGACAAAGCCATAACATTTTATGGTCGTACCCAATCCCAAAATATTACCTTACCTGGCAGCGTAGAAAATTTTCTTACCGGTAACGAACTGGATATTTTTATCGCCAAATATGATAACCAAGGTAAAATTCTTTGGGCGAAGAAATTGGGCGATGTGGATTTTGAGTCTGGCTTGTCGATAGCGGTGGATGCCACCGGCAATAGCTACGTCACCGGATTTTTTACCGGTAAAATGGAATTGGGCCATAAGGTCCTTACCAGTACTAATTTGAGCCGAATGTTATTTATCGCAAAATACGATACTAACGGAAATATCTTATGGGCAAATCAGGCAATAAACGAGCGCGGGGAAAGTAAAGGTCAGCAAATTGCGGTCGACACTGGCGGAAATGCCTATATTATTGGTAGTTTTTCCGGCAAAGTAAATTTCGACCAAAAGTCACTTACGAGTAGCGGCGGGGAAAATGTGTTTGTAGTAAAATACAGCGCGGCCGGAATAGCTGTATGGGCAAATTCCGGGGTACCCGCTATTCCTGGTTTAATGGATGGCTTAGGTATTACGGTAGATAAGGAGGCCAATTGTTTTATTACCGGTTATTTTTACCCGGATGCTACCTTTGGTCATATTACCTTAAAAAGCCCGCTGGACCGGAATATATTTTTAGTTAAATATGATAATACTGGAAAAGTTATATGGGCTAAACAAGCTGGTGGATCTGGGTTTGATGCCGGAAATGCTTTAGGAGTAGATGCGGCTGGTAATTGTTATATGGCCGGCTATTTCTCCGACGACGCCACTTTTGGTTCTATTAAGTTAAACCGGATAGGGGAAGAAAATACTTTTCTGGCTAAATATGATACAGATGGTAACGTACAGTGGGTAAATAAAACTACCAGCTTAGGCGGTTCCGGAATAAATCTGGCTGTTAATGCTACCGGCGAAAGTTTCCTGGCGGCAAATACTTTAAAACTGATTCCGCAGTCTAACCATGTGGTTCAAACTCCGGCTGGATTGTATGTAAATAGATACGCGCCGAACGGTGAATTAAATTGGTCGAAAGAAGCAACCGGTGAAATTTCTACCGTAGGTGATATAGCCCTGGACCTGGCAAACAACTGTTACATTACGGGGAATTTTTTCTCTTTTTTTGGTTTTTCGGTTCCTACGTTCGATAATATTCAGGTTCGGGGTAACTTGTATGATTTATATGTAACTAAACTTGGAGAGACTGGGCCTCCTACTTTTTCTACTGGCTCCCTTTCAGCTGCGGCCTTTTGCCCGGGAACAGCTTTATCAGTACCATTTTCTGGGTTCGAAAATTTGCCGGATAATGCAACCTTTGAAGTACAGCTTTCGGATGCTAACGGTTCATTTGCCACGCCGTTAACCATTGGGTCAGGCCCAGACAGCCCCTTAACTGCAATTATTCCCGCACAAACAGCTTTAGGCTCAGGTTACAGAATCAGGGTAGTAGCGGTAGCCAATGGTTTTCAACTGGTAAGTACAGATAATGGTATTAATTTAAGTATTATTGCCGCCCCTAATGCACCCGTGGTAACATCGGGTGTCCGGTGTAATGCCGGACCAGTAACCCTTACAGCTTCGGGCGCAATTGGCGCTCAGACTTACCGTTGGTATACGGTTGCAACTGGCGGGACTGCCTTGAGCGATAACACCAGCAACACTTTTGTAACGGCGTCTGTTACGGGCACCACTTATTACTATGTGGCCATTGTTAATGAGGCGGGCTGCGAAGGACCCCGAATACCTGTAACAGCAGTGATAGATTTACCCCCAGTTGTTTATGCCGGGCAAAACCAAACCGTTTGTGCGTCTACAGCGGCTTTTCCGCTCTCCGGGTTTAGCCCTATTGGCGGAACTTGGTTGGGGCCAGGCTTGAAGGCAGGCGGAACTTTTGATCCGGCACTAGTTGGTCCCGGTACTTACGAATTAACTTATACTTTTTCAACCCAAAACTGCACGGTTTCCGGAACAAAAACCATTATTGTAGAACCGGAAATCCAAATTCAGACCGTACCAGATTTATATGTTTGTGTAAATACGCCGGCATTTTCGCTGGGGAATCCGGTGCCCGGTGCCGGAACCTGGACCGGACACGGAACTCAAACAAATGGAACTTTTAACCCAGCTCAGGCCGGGCCAGGCAGGCATACCCTCCACTATACTATCCAGACTGGCAGTTGCCGTTATTCCACCTCCAGGCTTATTACCGTATCCGAATCGCCTATGATTATCGCCGGTGCCACTGCAACCGGGTGTGGTACGAGCCAGAAGCAACAGGGAATTTTGCCATTTGATGTAACATTTACCAATACTACCCAGGATGCAACTACCTTTCTGTGGGATTTTGGTGACGGGACTACTTCCACGGATGTGGCACCCGTGCATCAATATCAGCAGCCTGGCCAATTTACCGTTTACTTAACCGTTTTCTTTGGGCAGTATTGCTCTATAAAAAAACAAATTGCCACCTTTGCGCTGGAAGAGAAACGAACCCCCAATATTTTTACACCTAACAAAGATGGGCTCAACGATACCTTTGCTCCCCGGTTAACGTGCCTGCCCGTAAACCTGAAAGTGTTTAACCGTTATGGGAAATTGGTGTTTGAGGAAGCCAACTACCAAAATACCTGGGATGGGGGCGACCTTTCGGATGGAACCTATTATTATCACCTGACAACCGCCACCGGTTTAAGCTGGAAAGGTTGGGTAGAACTTGTGCGGTAAAAAACTAAATTCTTTTTTCCTCATTCTCTGGTGAATTTAGATTAATGACAAAATTTAAGTAAATAACCTTAATAACTCTGTTGTGCCTAGCGTTAGGGCCTTGTTGTGAGGAGAGTTAGCCCAGCGCGCTACGCACTCTTCGTAAAGCCAATCTCTGATTGGCGTAGCGAGAGAATAAAAATATTAAGGCAAGTCCCTATCAGCGGTTGTAAACGTGGCAAAATATTGCCTTCTCCAATTTAAACAGACGGACCATGCTTTTTCCTGCCAAAGCGTTAGATACGCCAAGTGTTAATAGAACAGCATAGTTTGTATATTTTTATTGCGCCAATCGGAGATTGGCTTTGCGAAAAGTGCATATAGTGCTTCGCTAACTCTACGCATAACAAGAATAACATGGGATTTCAAATTAATTTGTATTATCCATCTCAGATAGAATATATTGTTGGGTTTTTTCAGAAAATTCTAATATATGTTTCAAGCAATTTAAACTTAAAAAAGCTACACCCTTCCCTGATAAATCTCTTTTTTCATTATAATATATTGAATACCACCCAATAGAACCTTCTAAATTTGTAAACACTGGCTCATTCAAAAAAGGAAATAAGTGTTTATTTATAAAACCATAGAATTGAACTTGGGAATAGACATTTTGTAATATTTTTCCACGTCCTGATTCTTCTCCCAAATCACCTAACTTTCTTAATTCACTACCAATTCTTCTGAATTCACTTTCTCTTAATTCTGTTAACAACTTCCTTCTTTCAAAACTTAAATTTCTGTCATTTCTTTTTTCCTCTAAATTTGATATTTCATAAGCAATGTAGATTGTTATTAGTAATGTCAATAAAGAAAAATAGGCATTCAAAATGCCTCCAAAGAAATCACCGAATGTTCCCCAATCTGAAGGATTATCAGAAAGTTTATTATCAAAGAAATTGAACAAATAAATAAAGATTGGTATCAAAGGTAAAACCACCAAGAATGTTGCCACCCATCTTAATTTAAATCTAGATATTCTAAAATCACGTTCTTGCATCTTGAGAAGTAAAATATTATAAATTACTAAGTATATATTAAAATCATAAGTTAAATGAATATCCTAGCAATGCCAAGAGTTAACACAAAGCCCTGTTGTGTGTGTATAGAGTTAGCGAAGCGCTCTACACACTTTTAGGAAAGCCAATCTCTGATTGGCTTATTCCGTTAACCCAAATCCTACCGCCCAAACAACCCCAATAAATCCTTTTTCGTCATCGATTTCAGCAAAGCATTATCTGTTTTAACTAAATCCTTTACCAGCTCTTTTTTACTTTCCTGCAATTTCTGAATTTTTTCTTCCACGGTGTTGGGGCAAATGAGGCGGACGGCTACTACGTGTTTCTCCTGCCCAATGCGGTACACCCGGTCGATGGCCTGGTTTTCGACGGCGGGGTTCCACCAGGGGTCTACGAGGTACACGTAATCGGCGCGGGTTAAATTAAGGCCGGTGCCGCCGGCTTTTAAACTAATTAAAAATATCCGTACTTGGTCGTCGTCCTGGAACTGGTTAACCGCCGCAGCCCGGT
>NZ_JBMQUD010000052.1:0-23731 GCF_057359045.1 Adhaeribacter sp. | reverse complement strand
TACTCAATACCAACGAACAGCGCATTACTACCCGGGGCAGCGATTTTTATACCACCACCAATTATATTTATGAAGTAGATGTTTTTTTAGTAAACCTTTCTTTTAACCTGAATCAACTCAGCAAAAAAGCCAAGTTCACTGAAAGTGAATTCGGGGAAAAAGAATTTTAATACCTTGTTCAATATGCCTCAGCAAGCCGCCTCGAATTTATATTCAGGCGGCTTTTTTATAACCAAATAAATTACATCCCGCTAAATTCCTGTTTAAATACGCTGCTAGTGAACTGCTATAAAATAGCATTATAACACTTTTACTGATCACCGAAGGCAATTTATTCCGGCATAAAATAAATATAAAATGGTCTGGTAAATAAAGCTGTTTTTAATTAATCCGCTTATCCTGAATACTTTGGGAGAGCAGCCGGTAAATTTCGGCAAACCGGGGCTCTGCTGCTAAAAGGCGAAGGTGTTCCTGCATAATATTTTCGTCGCCGCGGGCAGCCGGACCGGTTTGCACCAGGAAAGGATTGTTTTGAATAGCTTTTTTAATAGTGGTTTGGATAAGCGGCTCTAATAAATTTACCGGCAGGTTTTGCCGAACTAATATTTCCTGACTGATGCCTAATAAATGGTTCGTAAAATTGCAGGCAAACACCGCTGCTAAATGCAGTTGCTTTCGCTCGGGCCCGGCCATAAATATTACCTGTTGGCTAATACTTTCGGCGAGGGTTTTAAGTAAGTCGGCCAGCGGCTGGTTGGTTGCTTCTAAGGCAAAGGGCGTTTCGGCAAAATTTATTGGCTGGTTCTTAGAGAAAGTCTGGATAGGATAAAATACACCGGCTCTGATTTGTAAATCGTCGCGTTGCAGAACGCTAAGCGGTAAACTGCCCGAAGTGTGCACCACACAACTCCCAACCGGAAATTTGGCGGCTTTTACTATACTAGCCACAGCAGCATCGGCTACACTTACTACATAAATATCGGCAGCGGGTAATTCCCGGAAATCCAGTTGATCGGTAGGAATTGCTTGCTTTAATTGTTGGGCCAATTGCGCCGCGTGCGGTAATTGCCGGGAATATACGACCGGCACCAAATGCCCGGCGGCTTCCAGCGCGCGGCTTAAATGCGTAGCCACCTGCCCGGAACCTATAAATATTATCCGTAAATTTTTAGCCATTACTGTAGTTTATGGTAAGTTCTAAAATTAGAAATAAATTATTTGTTTGGGGTGGCTGTTATATTAATGAGGCAAGATTAAAGCTAAAACTGGAAACCAGCCTAAATTAAAAAAGCTCCCTTAAAAAGAGAGCTTTTTGTTAAGCCTATATAATTCTAAAACTTTTAAGCATTTGCCACTTGTTTCTTTTGTTCTGATTGCCGGCGATCCGGTTTCAGGCTAGGTACAGTGTTATCCGGACCTTTACCTTCTTTAATCCGACGCACCATGGCCATTACAAAGCCTATACCCATTACCAGCGTACCTATCCAAAGCAGGTTTACAATAGGTTTTTCCATGGCTTTAAGAATAACGTAATCTTTCTGGGTGGTATTTACTCCAATTTTAAAGCGATTATTCTGGGTATCGATGTTCATGAAAGTTAAGCGTAAGCCTAAATCTTCAATTTCGTCGGGAATACGGGCTACCATATTGTCTTTGATTACAAACAACGGGTGGCCATGATATTCGCGGTTGTTTTCGCCGAATATTTTCAGGTCGGCCTGTACGGCCACGTCGTTAGGACCTAGTTCTACACCTTCTATTTTCCGGACCGGCTCAATGCCTTTAAGTACCCCAATATAATCGTTCAGGAACAGGGTATCGCCAATAGCCAGATCGCTTTCTTTCAACTCGCTCCACTCCCGTTCTTCTTCGTTGTTCATTACTGCCGATACGTGGGTGTATAAGTCACTAGCCCAGCCGGTTTTAATGTCCGGCGAAGCAAGGAAGCCCATTTGCTCGTTTATTTGCGCCCGCGGGTACAACGTAAAAGTTTTATCGGTGCCTTTTACCTGATATTTAATCTGATAATAAGTGTTTTCGGGCGTTATCGAAACGGTATCGCCGGTTTTAAAATACACTTTGTCGCCGTACTTTAAATCGTTGCGCGCCAAGGCCCGGTGTTCGTCCAGTTCTAAGCGGTAAAGCGATTCTTTATTTACATACCCCGGAAAACCGTCTACTTCCATAAACTGGCCCTGGTAGGTAAGTTGGTATTTACCCATTTCTACGGTATTGTTCCGGAACAGCAAGGTGTTATCGCGGTTTATATCTTCCGGGAAATCGCGGGAATAAAGTAAGCCCGATGTATTCTGAGAGATAATGGTAGAATAGCCTGATGAATATAGTACGCCAATCAGCATTAAAGCAATACCAATGTGGGCTACGGCGCCGCCGGTTAAAACTGCTTTGCGCTTGATTAAGGAAAATATCATGCCCAGGTTAGCAAATATGGCAAAGAAAGCCGCTACCAATAAAACAATATACCTTAAATCAGTCACTTTTTGTCCAAAGCCCATTTGCCCCAATACCAGCACCAGGCTCACAAATAATAAAGTTAAAATACCTGGTACAGCCAGCGAATTGGCAATTTTGCCTTTATCGCTTTTCTGCCACCACATCAGCTGGGCCAAACCAGTCAGGAATGCAATGCCTACACCCAACCACAACTGAAATTTAGTGTAGTGGGCAATCTGGTCGGCGGGTAAGGCCAGGTTACTCTTAATACCAATAAAGCCCATAAAGGCATTATATACCGGAATTGAAGTAGTAAACAACACCTGGAAAGCGCCTAAGCACAATACCACAGCCCCGATAAATACCCAGAATTCGGGGTTATAAGTAGTTAATTCTTTTTGCGTAGCCGGTATACCTTTCCAGCGCCACACCAGCAAAACTACTGCCAATACCACAAAAGCTGCCAGGTAGGTAAATAACTGCCCGGACAAACCTAAATCGGTAAAAGAGTGTACCGAGGCATTACCCAAAATACCACTACGGGTTAAGAAGGTAGCGTATAAGATTAATAAAAACGAGGCAATAGCCAAGATAAACGAAGTATGCAACCCGGCTTTGCTCCGCTTGTAAATTACCATGGTATGGATACTGGCCACCAGCACCAGCCACGGAATATACACGGCATTTTCTACGGGGTCCCAGTTCCAGTAACCGCCAAAGTTAAGGGTTTCGTACGCCCAGTAGGCCCCCATCATAATACCAATACCCAATACTACACCTCCAAACAAGGCCCAGGGCAGGGCCGGTTTAATCCAGGTTTTATATTCTCCTTTCCAGAGGCCGGCAATGGCAAACGCAAACGGCACCAATGCAGCCGCAAAACCCAAGAATAAAGTTGGCGGGTGAATCACCATCCAATAATTCTGTAACAATGGGTTCAGGCCGGTACCGTCTTTCGGAATAAAATTTGGGTTTAATTTAAATACCGGGGCATCGGGCATAAAATCGCGCAGCAAGATAAACGGCGAAGAACCAATTTTAAGGTCGCCGATAACTACCCCCAGAATCATGGAAGTCAGGAAAAGCTGCACAAACGCAAATACCGCCATGGTGGGTGCTTCCCATTTTTTATTAAACCAAATAACGGCTAAGCCTAATAAAGTATGCCAGAAAATCCAGAGTAAGAAACTTCCCTCCTGTCCTTCCCAGAAACACGATATCATAAAATGGGTGGGCAAATGGTTGCTGGAGTGGCTCCAGGCGTAATGGTACTCGTAACGATGGTTGTAAATAATATTAAACAGCGAAATAATAATACTAAATACGGCCAGCGTGTGAATATAAAAAGCGCCCCGCCCCAACTTTTGCCAGTTAGTATCTACTACCCCCAGCGGCTGTTTCCAGGAAGCCCGGAAATACGAGAAGGCCGCCACTATGGCCGCCACAAACGCCAGGATAACGCTAAAATGCCCCAGGTCTCCAATAAATGTATTATCATTTATATGTTTTAAGTGGTAAGTAATAAGTTATAAGTTGATTTTTCTGTTGTTCAATTCTTATCTAACCCTCAACTTAAAGATTAGGTAGAATACCGGCAGATGAAGTTAAAGCAGCAAATTTTTAGACTAACCACTTACTACTTATAACACTTAACTCTTTACTACAGCCCAGCGGACTCGGTCTTGATTTCTTTCTCGACGTATTTAGACGGACACTTGAGCAAAATTTTATCAGCTACAAATTTGTCTTGCTGCATTTTACCAATAATTACCACCTGCTCCGACCGTTCAAAATCCTGGGGCTTATTGTTGTAATAAACTACTTGCTGTTCCAGGCGGTTGGTATCTACCAGGGTAAAAGTAAAATAATTGGGGTCGATGCGGGGGTCGTAATGCATACCTACAATATGGTCGTTTGCATCTTTTTTGAGGCGGCCTACTACGTGTACCGGCGTGGAGTTTCCTTCCTCGGCCAGTTCGCGGGCTTCTTTAAACGATACGTAACTGCTGGCGTCGCCGGCAGTGGTAACAATAATAGCAATGGCTATGGCAATAACGGCAATACCTATAATGTGCGCTTTTTTCATTTTAAATAAACTTAATAAAACCGGCAGCTTTTAACTTAACACGCAAGGAGCAGATAAAAATCCGGGAAGTACAAAATAATTATCAAGTAAGTGCCTGATGTTTATCAGCTTTTATATTCTTTCTCCAGCCGACTAACTTTTTTATCGATCGAAATCAGGTAAAAGACCATGCCGGCCAAAACCACCAGCACACAACCCACTACAATATAAATTTTACCGTCGCGGCGCAGTTGGTCGGCCATTTCTATATCAGAGCTGTTGCTGTTGGCTTCTATCATTACGGTTTCTTCGGCTGGTGCCGGGGTGCCGGTTTGGGCAAAGGCAATATTGGTTATAAGTAAACTGAGGGCCAACCAGGAAAGCAGCACCCAACTTTTAAGCGTTTTCATATATTTTTTGTTTCAGAATCTCAAAGCGCGATTTTACATTTAAAATCCAGACGCCCAGTAAAGTCCAGGCAATAACGGCCGGGTAAAAAACCATCCGCATTTTACTGTCCATGTCGTAAGAGCTAAAGCCCGGGTTGCCACCGTTGCCGGGGTGCAAAGAATCGGTTAGGCGCGGCAGGATAAACAACAAGGGAATAAGCGCGGCGTAAGCAAAAATATTGTAAATGGCACTAATGCGGGCCCGTTGTTGCTGTTCGGCAAAAGAACCCCGTAGTACAAAGTAAGCAAAGTACATAAGCAGCCCAATGGCCGATGCGTTTTGTTTTGGGTCGTTGCTCCAGAACTCGCCCCAAGTTACGCGGGCCCAACCCATACCGGTAACAATGCCCAATATACCAAATAATAAACCTATTCGGGCCGCTTCTGTTGAGATTACATCGTTGCGCAGCGTGGGTTCTTTTAAATATTTAATGGCGTATACCACCGATACCAGCAGCAGCAGAATCATGCCAAACCACATGGGCACGTGAAAATATGTGTTGCGGATGCTCTCATTCAGGATGGCCAGCCGCGGCACCTCTTTCAGGAAGCCCGCTACTACGGTATACACCAGCAGCACCACCGTTAATCCTTTCCACCAGCTATTTTTCATTTTAAATAGTTATTAGTTTTAGCTGTAAGTTTTTAGTTTTGAACAACTTTGTCTTACCAGCAATATTTTTATTTAGTTCGGCATTAATCGCGCCACAGATACGGGTATAAAATATAAGACAGCGTTACCACAATGGTATTAATGGCCAGTAAAATCATTAACTCATCAGAACTGGTACTGCGGTCCAGGCCATCTATGGCATTTTTCGACAGTTTCATGAGCATTAGCAACATAGGTACTACTACCGGAAAACTGAGAATAGCCATTAAGGCGCTGCTGTTAGATGCTTTGGCCGCTATACCCGAGATCATGGTTAGGGAAGTTGAAAAACCAATTGCTCCGAGTAAAATAGTAACCAAAAACATGCCATCGTCTTGCACCGGGTTGCCAATAACCACCGCGTAAAACAGGTAGCACAACAAGGCCAACACCAGCATCAGGCAAGTATTATAAGCTATCTTGGCTATTATAACGCCCTGCGGACTCACCAGCGTATATAAATAGAGCAGCCGGCCTTTATTCTCCTGCATAAAACTTTTGGCAATGGCGTTTACCGAGGTAAACAACAAAATTATCCAGAACAAAGCATTCCAGACGGGTACGCCCAAGGTGCCACCACGTAAGCCAAAGCTTAAATAACAAATAAATACCGTGCTGCCCACGTACAAAAGCATACCATTAAAGGCATACTTTTGCCGCCACTCCAGTACAAAATCTTTTTGCATCAGGTATAGAACTTCTCGGAACAACACTTATCTATTTTGGTGCAAAGTTACAAAGAGAATAAATAGAAAGATAATAATTAGGTGGGTATCTGTGGGGGCGGTTATGTGCGTATTTTTTCAGGGCTACACTTTTACAGAAAAAGTACAGTCGCTTACAGGAAAGGTTTAAATTTTGGCAATTTTGCCCTAAAAACCGGCGCCATATAAGCTATTACAGTACCTGGTTTTAGATTACAGGTGCCAAAATAAGAGCAAAGCAAATAATACCCGGCAAATTACCGGTAAGGTAAACAGCCGGAGTTAAACTGAAAAAGCTTATTTAAAAATTTATCTGGGCTTGTAACCGGACTAAATTACCCGCCTGGCGGTTGTTTAAACTTCGTAAGTCCTGGGTGAGGCGATCCGAAATAGTATATTGGCCCGTTAATTCAAAAGCCGGTATAGGTTGCCACTCCAGGCCAACTTCGGTCTCGTAGGTTTCGCTGTACCGGGCATCCGTTTCGGCTTTTTTGCCACCTTTATAATATTGCACCTTTACAAACGGAATTAATATTTGGTTCTCCACTTTTAACCAATACATAGCTTGGGCATAGCCCCCATGCAATGATTTTACTTCTATGGTTTGGGTTTCGGGGTTAAAAGTAGGCCCTTCACCAATATTATATTCGGTCTGGAAACCAAATGGCTGCGGATAAAGAATAAAACTGGCGGCTACGCGACGGTCAGTAAAGTTACCGCCTTTAACTGCGTTGCTGCTTAATTGGTCGGGGGTAACGGCGTATTTTCCGGTATAAGCCTGCAAGCCAGGCTCAATAGTTTGGCCGGTCTTAAATGTAAACGGGTACGACAGCCGGGCAACCGTATGCAGGTTGTTGTTCGATTCTACTTTGTTTACCGTTTGGCCATTATATATGCCTAAAGCAAACACGCCGTAGTCGCCGCTGCCTTTTAATCCGTTTTTCACCAAATCGTTAAACTGTTCCCGGGTACTTTCGGGCGCCCAGTAAAGTAATAAGCCTAAATCGCGCTCGTTGGGCAAACCACTGTTAATAGCATCGCTCCTATCCATGGTTACCCGGTTCTGGCTCGATTGCATATTTTCGAACCCGTACGGTATTTTGCTTTGTCCTATCCGCAACCGGAATTCATTTTTTTCATCCAGAGAAATATCGGCGTACGCATCCCGTATTTGCGCAAAATTAATGGTACTGCTGCCGGCCGGCGTAGAACCTAAATCGGCTTGTACATAAAAAAATACGCGTTTGTGAAGTTGACCGCTAAATACCAAACGCGCCCGCCGGATTAAAAAACCGCCCTTATCGCCTACCGAAGCATCGTAAGGTGTTTTAAAATTGGGATTCGTTTCTAGCAACCGGCTATAGCGCACCTGCAAATAGCCCCGGAGCGAAATACGTTCGTACCAGTTAGCTTTACTTAAATTAACCGGATGCTGAATATCATCGGCTTTGGGAATAGATTTTACCGAATCGGCTGGTACCGCCACTTTTTGCGCAATAGCAACATGGCTAAAAAAAAATAAAGCAATTCCTAAGCTGATTTTTTGCAAAACCGCCTTTGGAAAACTTTTGTTTATGGGTGAGAACATAAACGCTGTTTTCTGGTGATAAATTGATGGTGGAAAGCGCCTACTAAAATTGATTTATTCTGAATCAGTTATTTCTAGTGTAGCGCTTATTATGATCTTTACCGATTAGTAAGGCCGGCAAAAATTAGCTGCAAAATTAATCTTTTAATATGAATCCAAAATCATTTTCTGCGCTTATAGTGTTATCAAATTGTTAAGTTTAAAAAGTCAATGTTACGGATTTGTTAAATTAGCTTTCTATTTTTGCTTTCCACAGGAAAAAACCAATGATAAAAATTAGATTTTTCGTTAGCTTTATAATTCTTTTACACTTGCCCATTTTAAAACTAGCCGCCCAAAACCGGGAATATACCACCGGAAACATGTTTTGGTCGGAGTTAAATGTGATTGGCAATATTAAAGGCAAGTGGAATTACCAGTTAGATGTGCAGCACCGGCGCTTAGCCCCTCCCGAAAATGCTCCCGGTAATCAGGCCAACATTTTTCGGTACCCTTTGTTGCAGGTGGTTCGACCTTGGCTGCATTACCAACTAAACCCCGATTTACGTTTTTCGTTTGCGCCGGTGGCCTGGGTTATTAACTGGCGCTTGCCCAACCACGACCACACGCCGTTCCACCCGGAATTCCGGATTACCCCGCAAATTACACATCGGCACCAGATAGGCCGGGCCGTTATTCAGCACCGCTATCGGTTTGAGTACCGCTTGGTGGGCCGCGATCATCCGGTAGGTGAACCCGAGGTTAACAACGCCTATACGTTTGATGATTCGCGGCGGCGAGGCCGGTTCCGGTACATGGCGCGGGTAGATATGCCTATTAACAACAAAACCATTGTAGACGGCACTTTTTACGGAACGGCTTTTGATGAATTAATGGTAAATACCGGTAAAAATATACCCAACACTAACTTTTTTGACCAAAACCGGGTTTATGCCGGTCTGGGCTACCGCTTTTCTAAATATTTCCGGTTAGAAGGGGGTTATTTGCGGCAAACAGCGTTTCGGTTTAACAATGCAGCTGCCAATAATATTGAGAATAATAATATATTCCAGGTGTTTGTAATTTTTGACCAGTTTAGTTCTTTGTTTAAAAAAGAAGAACCCTTACCGGCAGCTCCCTGATAGAAAGCAACTAAAATATCAAATAAAAAGGAATCTTCTTTAGCAGAGGATTCCTTTTTGTTTTTTAATATTCTGGTGAGAATATATCAGAAACTTGTTTTTATCTGTTTGAATTAACGCCGCCTTTGCGGGTGTTATCACCGCCAATTTGTTAGTTTAGTCTGGCTACTGGCCGGTGAAAACTCCGGCAAGCGCAAATATTACTATCATTTTAAACTACAAAGCAGAACCATTTATATTTCCGGCAGACATATTTCTACTGTTTCGCTTTTACCGCCTGCCCTTCTCGTATTTCTTCCGAAGCTTCCAACGCAACTAAATCGCCTTTTTGTACGGCACCGAATATTTCTACCAGCGTATCGACCACCATGCCTTTCTGCACATTAATCCATTTGGCTTTGCCGCCGGTGGTGCTAATGACAAATACTTTTTCATCGGAATCAACTACGCTGGTTTGGGGCACAAATAAGGTTTCGGACTGGCGCAAGAGCGGCAATTGCACCTGGGCGTACATACCGGCTTTTAATTCGCCGGTCGGGTTTTTCACTTCAAATTCGGTCATCATCACGCGGGCGCTTTCGTTAATACTTTGCGAACTGCGGGCAAACGGCGCGGTAAATTCCTTATCCGGGATGGCGGTTACGGCAAAGCTAACGGGCTTTTTATCGTTCAGGAAATTGGCATATTTTTCCGGGATGGCCACCGTTAACCGCAGCACGCTCTGGTCTTCTAAATAAAATAACGCTTTGCCCGCATCAGCGCCTACCAACGTGCCCGGACTAATATTTCGCTCGATAATGGTGCCTCTAAAAGGGGCCGTAATAATTAAATAACTAGCCAGTTGCTTTTTAGAATTAACGTGCGATTTAGCCGAACGCACATTCCCAATAGCATTGGCCAGCGCGGCGCTATCGCCTAACATCCGGGAAAAGGCTTGCTCTAACTCTACCGGGGCAATGGCGCCGTTGGTTTTATTCGCTTTTTGCAAACGTACATAGCTTTGTTTGGAGGCAAACGTTTTGGCTTTGGCCTCGTGCAGAGCGGCTTCGGCGGCGTGCAACATGCCCCGGGCCTGGTCGAGTTCGGCTATTACTTCCGGCGCATCTAATATGGCCAATACCTGCCCTTTTTTTACCTGCGCCCCGCGGTCAACTTTAACCGTTTTAACAAAGCCTTTTACCTTGGCATGAATACTCACTTTATTCAGGGGCAATAATTCTCCGGGAATAACAATGGGTTTGGTGGGCTGCATACTCACCACCTCGGTTACTTTTATTTCGGGCGTAACCGGTTGGTTTTCGGTTTGGGCCGGAACTTCTTTATGCTGATTACAAGCGCCAAGGCCGGCAAGCAGGAAAGGGAAAAAGAATAATTTTGCTATTTTCATATTTGGCTAAGATTAGAAGGATAATATTTACTTTCAGGGTCTTCGGGGTCGAGGGAAACGGACGCGTACGAAGCTTTTTTCTGCAACAGCAGGAAGATGCCGGGCAATATCAGCAGCGAAGCAAACGTAGAAGCAATTAAGCCGCCAATTACCGCCTGCCCTAACGGTGCAATCTGGTCGCCTCCTTCGCCTAAGCCCGAAGCCATGGGCAGCATCCCGGCCACCATCGCAATACTCGTCATCAGAATCGGGCGAATCCGGCCCAGCGCGGCCCGAACAGCGGCTTCTTTAGAATCTTTTAATTGCAGGCGCAGATTTTCGGCATTGGTAACCAATAAAATGGCGTTTGCTACCGATACCCCCACCGACATAATCAGGCCCATGTACGATTGCAGGTTAAGCGTCGCGCCGCAAATGAGCAGCATTAACAGCGAACCCGCCAACACCGCTGGAATAGCCGATAATATCAGCAACGATAATTTAAACGACTGGAAATTAGCCGTAAGCAACAGGAATATAATAATAATGGCAATTAATAAACCGGTTTGTAAGCTGCTTAGTGTTTCGTTTAATAAAGTGGTTTGGCCTTTAAATTCTACCAAGGTGCCCCGCGGCGCAACGCCGGCTTTCTGAATAGCTTCCTGCACCGCTTTTCCGGCGGTACCCAAATCTACATCGTGCAAATTGGCGGTAAGCGTAACCAGGCGGTTGGGGCCGGAGCGGTCGTACTGGCCGGGGCCTTTCTCCTCCGAAAAAGTGGCCACATCGGCTAGCGTGGGGTGCATTTGCCCGGATTTGAGCGGCACTGTCGAAATATCCTCAACCGACGACATCTGGTTTACCGGAATCTGGATTTGCACCTGGTAGGCCAGGCCTTTGCTTCTATCGAGCCATAAGTTTTTATCGGTAAAACGCGTAGACGAAGTAGCCGATACCAGCGAGCGGGCTACCTGCGTAGAGGTTACGCCTAACTGCCCGGCGCGTTCGCGGTCTACGTTTACTTTTAAAATGGGGTAAGCCATGGGCTGGGCAATCTGCACATCGCGCAAAAACGGCACCTGCTGCAACTGGGCTAATATTTTCTGCCCGAATTTATCCGCTTCTTTAATATCCTTGGCGGCCACACTTATTTCCACGGGCGTCGGCGAGCCCTGGCTCATAATTTTATCCACCAGCTCAATCGGCTCGAAAGAAATATGTAAACCCGGAATATTTTGGGTTATGCGGTGGCGCAATTTCTCTTTCAGTTCGGCCATATTTACGTCGTAGCCTTCGTGCAACGAAACCTGCAAAACGGCTTCGTGCGGGCCGCTGTTAAACACGAAAATATTAGATGTACCGTAGCTAGATGGTACCGTGCCCACGTAAGCCGAGGATATTTCGACGTTACCGGCCCCAACTTCTGCATTGATGGCATCCAGCACGCGCAAGGTAATTTTTTCGGCGCGTTCTACCCGCGTACCGTCGGCGGCCCGGATGCGCATCTGGAACTGTTTACTGTTGGCGCGGGGCAAAATATCGGTACCAATAAAAACAAAACACAAACCAATAATTACCGCGCAAACCGCAAAATATACCGTTGCCGAAAGCCGGCCGCCGCTCATGACTTTTTGCAGTACTACTAAATATTTATCTTTAAATTTATCGAAGGCCGATTTTTTACCAGCATCATGGTGTTTATCGGCTACGTGGTCTTTGAGGAGCCAATTGGCCATTACCGGCACAAAGGTTTGGGAAAGCAAAAACGAGGCAATCATGGCAAAACCAACGGCCAACGACAAGGGCAAAAACATAGAACGCGGCACACCCGACATAATAAACGACGGCGCAAACACGGCCAGAATCGAAATCAGAATTAAAAACTCCGGGAAGGCAATTTCTTTACAGGCATCCCAAATGGCCTGGGCTTTGGGTTTGCCTTCTTCCAGGTGCTGGTGAATATTTTCGATGGAAACGGTGGCCTGGTCAACCAATACTCCAATCGCCAAAGCTAAACCACTCAGGGTCATAATATTAATGGTCTGGCCGAATAAATTTAACAAAATAACCGCCGATAATAAGGAAATCGGGATGGTTAAGACCACAATAATCACGCTCCGGAAATCGCGCAAAAACAGCAACACCATGAGGCCGGTTAAAATCGCGCCCAAAGCCCCTTCAACTACCAAACTTTTAAGGGAATTGCTTACGTAACCCGATTGGTCGAACTCATACGAAACTTTTACACCTTCGGGCAAGGCATCCTGGAATTTGGGCAAAGCGGCTTTTACGTTGTTTACCACGTCCAGCGTTGAGGCATCCGATTTTTTTACCACCGGAATATATACCGCCCGGCGGCCGTTTACCAGCGCATAACTTACCGTAATATCCGAGCCATCTTCTACGGTGCCCACATCGCGCACAAAAACCGTGGGGCCAGCGCCTACCCGTAACGGAATATTTAAAAAATCTTCGGGTTTATCAACCAAGGAATTTACGGGGGTTATTAACGATTTATCGCCGATGCGAATATTCCCGGCCGGCGAAGGCTGGTTGTTGGCAATAATGGCTTTAATAATTTCGTCGGGCGTGAGTTTGTAACTGCTTACCTGGTTGGGGTCGATTTTAATAATAATGGTGCGCTGGTTACCGCCGAACGGAGGCGGACTGGAAACCCCTTCAATTTTCGAGAACATGGGCCGGATGCGCGACGAAGCCAAATCCTGCAACTCGTTCAACGATTTGGTTTTGCTCTGGAATACCAACTGCCCCACCGGCACCGAACTGGCATCAAACCGGATTACCTGGGGCGGCACCGTCCCGTCGGGCATGTAGGCTTTGGCCCGGGATACATTATTGGCTACTTCGGCGGCGGCCTGCGCCATATCGGTACCCGGATAAAATTCCAGTTTAATTAAACACAGCCCCTGAATGGTTTTTACATCTACGTTGCGGATACCCGATACATATAAAAAGTGGTCCTGGTAACGCGTGGCAATAAACGCATCCATTTCTTCGGGCGCCATCCCGCCGTAGGGCTGCACAATGTAAATACTGGGCAAATCCAGGGCCGGAAATATATCTACCGGAATCCGGAAAATAGAAAGGATGGAAAAGAATGAGATTCCGAGCACCAGCACCAAAACGGCAATGGGCTTCCGTAAGGCCGAGCGGATTAATTGATACATATCTTATCTGATTTGAATGAGTGAATTTTTAAGTGTCTACCTGCTTTGGCGCGGCTTTACGACCTATTATTTAAGCTGATTTAAAAAATCGTCTACCTGGCCGCTGCCGGCGGCTTTTTGCAGCAAGGCCCGCCATGCGCCAATAAAAGCAATATATTTATCGGCTTCGGCGCGGTTTAGAGCCACTAAGCTTTGGGTAAAGGTGGGCAAATCGGTGAAGCCGCTTTCGTAACGGGCCTGCGCTTGCTGGAAGGCGGTTTGCGCGGTTTGTAACTGAATGGGAGCTAATCGAGCTTGTTCCAGGGCCAGTTTAAACTGCAAATCCGATTCTTTCAGTACCCGCTCCTGCCGCAATTGTTGTTCCTGGTAAAGTTGGTTAAACCGTTCGGCCTGGTATTTTTCACTAATATAATCGTGGCGCACCCGGAAATAATTGGTAAAATTCCAGCGGATGGCTGCGCCCACTAAATAATTATATACCTGGTACTGCGTGCCGCTGGCAAAATCGGTGCGGTAGCTATCGTCTTTGTTCGATACCCCAGAGCCCCGCGCCCATGCCGAACCTATAAAAGAAACCGACGGGTAAAACGAACGCTTGATGGCCGTGGCCCGCAAGCGGCTGAAATCTTCCTGCGATTTAAACAAGCGTAACACCGGCGTTTGCGCTAAATGCTCCGGCGTAAAAGTTAACTCCGTTGGCAAAGCCGTAAAAAACTGCATCGAATCCACGGCCAGTTCCTGTATTTTACCGGTTAGTTCGGCCAGGCGGTACAGTTGCGTTTTTTGGTTGCGTTCGCTTTCCAGCAATAATAAATTGGCTTTAATTAACTCGGTTTTGGCTAACGCGCTATCCACGCCCGGCCGCAAACCCGAAATAACCGAAGCCCGGATGGTCTGCTCAAAAACCCGCGCCCGCGCTACGTTATATTGCTGTACTTCGTGAATTTTCTGGGTAGCTAGCAAGGCCAGATACGCATCAATAATTTTGATTTTATGCTGAAAAACCTCGTTTTCTAAATCGAAAGATGCCGTAGCGGCCCCGGCTTTAGCTACGTTTACATTGGCCGCCACTTTGCCAAAATTTATTACTTTCCAGTCCAGCAGCGCGGAAGTAAAACTACCAAAAACCGGTTCGTAAATATTCTCGGGCCGGATGCCGCCGGAAGGCGAAAGCGCCGTGCCTTCGTTCGGGAAATAAGAACCGGTAACGCTGTTGTTGGTGGCGTAAGTATATTGGTGCTGCCCGGTTAAAGCCGGTAAATATTCGGTTTGGGCCGTTTTTACTTTTTGCTGCGCACCTTTTACTTCGGCCTGTTTGGCTTTAATAAAAGGATAATTGGTAACGCCCGCCTCAAGTACCTGTTTCAGGTTTACTGCTTGGGCTTGTACCGGCCGCGCCGGCAACAAACTGATTATCCAGACCAATATGAATACGGTAAGGCTTGGGTAACCAGCAAACAGTTCCGGCAACTTTAAACAATTCAGCCAAAAATAATCTTTATAACACGGGGGTTTACTTGTTCGAGATAACATTGCAAGCTGGTTAAGTACACATTTACAATTAAGTAACGTGAACAAAACTAGAGGCCAATGTTGGAAACAATTAGGAATATTGACCGGGAGTTAGAAGAAAATCAGACTTTTAGAAATTCCTAAATTTCTCCAGTATTCTGGCTTAATTTCCGGGTTTAAATATTGGCAGCATGAAAATATTATTGGTAGAAGATGAAAAGGGTTTGGCCGAGAGTATTGCTTCTCATTTATCGAAAGAAAAGTTTTTATGCGAGGTAGTATATACCTTAGAAGATGCCGTCGAAAAAATAAATTTATATTCCTTCGACTGCGCCATTATTGATATAAACTTGCCCGATGGCGAAGGATTTGCAGCCGTTGAGGCTTTGCGTAAAATAAGCTCGGCTACCGGCATTATTATTATTTCGGCCCGCAATGCCCTCGACGACAAAATAAAAGGCCTCGAAATTGGCTCCGACGATTACTTAACCAAACCTTTCCACTTATCGGAATTAATTGCGCGGGTAAAATCATTGCTGCGGCGGCGCAACTTTGGCGGCAACGACGAGGTTATTTTTAACGAAATAAAATTAAACTTTAAATCGCGGCAGGTATTTGTAAACCAGATAGAAACCCCGCTGGCCAAAAAAGAATACGATCTATTGTTATATTTTATTTCTAACTTAAATGTAGCCCTTACCAAAACCGCTATTGCCGAACACCTGTGGGGCGAAAATGCCGATAATTTTGATTCGCTGGACATGGTATATTCGCACATCAAAAACCTACGTCGTAAATTAATCGAAAAAGGCAGCCGCGATTATTTAAAATCTATTTACGGCATTGGTTATAAATTCGGGAACACGTGAAATTACTGGCTAAAACCAACCGCTATTATATTTTCTTTTCGGTTGTAACTTACATAATAATTGCGGGTGCGTTTTACCTGGTGGTGCAGCACGTTATTTACCGCGATATTGAAAAACGCTTGCTGGTAGAGCGCAAAGATTTTGAAGCTTATATTAAGAAAACCGGCAGTTGGGATAAAAGCTGTTATTTTATTTCGGATAAAATTGATTTAACCCTGGTGCCGGACACCCTGGCCCGGGTACCTTTATTTCAGGATACCGAATTGCCCAACCGGTACACCGCCGAATTAGTACCGTACCGCGAAATTAAGTTTTACACCACGGCCAATGGCCATTATTACTTAGTCCGGATTCGGAAATCGCTGATTGAATCAGACGAGCTGCTATCGTTTATTACCGGCACCATGCTTTTATTTTTATCGGCGGCGCTGTTGCTGTTATTTTGGTTTCAGAAAAAAAACTCCCAAACCATCTGGAAACCGTTTTACCAAACCCTGGCTGCCGTTAAAACCTTTGATTTAAAAAAAGATGCCGACCTGCCATTAAACAGCGGCGAAATATCTGAATTTGGCGAAATGAACGAAGTTTTCCGGAAAATGACCGATAAAATCCGGCGCGACTACCGCAACTTGAAAGAATTTACTGAAAATGCCTCACACGAAATTCAAACGCCGCTGGCCCTTATAAATGGCCGGGTAGAAGAACTGATTCAGGAAGAAAATTTATCTCAAAAACAGGTTTACTGGATCCAAGAAATTCATAAAGCGTCTATCCGGTTATCTAAGCTTAACCAGGCGCTTTTGCTTTTATCTAAAATAGAAAACGAGCAGTTCCACGAAACCAAAACAGTAAACCTCTCGGAGCTAATTAAAGCTAAAATTGCTGATTATGAAGACGTAATTGAAAACCACCAGCTAACGGTTTGTTTTAAAAAAGAAGAAGACTTTTTAATTACCATAAACCCGGTGTTGGCCGATATCTTGATTTCGAACCTGGTAGGCAACGCCATCAAACACAATATTAATGGGGGCGTTATTAAAATATATACTTACCAAAACCGGCTAGAGCTTGTAAATACCGGCAAAGCTATGACCAACAATCCCGAAAAATTATTTGCCCGCTTTAAAAAAGAAAAACACAACTCCGACTCGCTGGGCCTGGGGCTTGCCATTGCGCGGGAAATAAGCAGTTATAACCAGCTAAAGGTCTTTTATCAGTACAAAAAGCAGGTACACAAGCTGGTTTTGCAAAATTAAAAATACCCTCTGTAATACTTTTCTATCAAATTACACTTTTAAAAACAGCTCTTGCGCTGCCTATTACTGGTTAGTAGTAATATTTTACTCCGGATTAAAATTCCCAATTGTTTCCAGTTTCGTGCGGCAACTTTGTGTGATTTTATAATTAAGCTGTTTACAAAAAAATAACTGGCTAAGCTTACATTGCTTCAAGGCAAAATTTTTACCTGTCTGGGTAGGGTAAGAGCCTGGTAAATTGTTTTAAAATAAAGAAAAGTGTACAAATATTATTAACAAACATTTAAACTAACTAATATACAAACCTTTACACACGCATTTAGCCTTAACATTAACGTAGCGTACAGCCGGTTGGGCTAAAAACTGGTATTTAATATTTATTACTTAACCCTATTACCATGAAAAACAAATCAGTTCTATTTGCAGGTGTTTTTTCCAGTTTGTTATTTTTCGGATGCGAAAAAGAAGAAGTTATCAGTGATAACGAATTACCGCAACCAGCCCGGACGTTTATTTCTACGCATTTTCCGGATGCTGCCATCTCGCGGATAAAAAGAGAAAAAGATTCTAAAGCCACCGACTATGATGTAACCCTTAACAATGGCTTTAGCTTAGATTTTGATGAGGCCGGCGATGTTACCGATATTGACGGCACAACAAATAAATTACCCGACAGTGTGGTTCCGGCCAAAATTTTAGATTACGTAAAAACCAACTACGCTACGGATAGTATTGTTGGCTGGGAAAAATATAACAACGGGCAGGATGTTGAACTAGGCAGCAAACTAGAATTAGTGTTTGACAAAGACAGCAATTTTCTGCGCCTGGACTAATTAGTCCGGTTCTCCCCGCACATTAAGTTATTACGTAATATTTAGGTAACCGCCTTGGTTTAATCAGATTTTTATTTGATTAAACCAAGACGGTTATTTTGTTTACAAGCCTACAAACCTACTGCTGCCGGTGTAAATATTTACAGGCTTATAGCTAATCTTGTAGCCGTTGCTGCTTTCCCATTTTCAGAAGAAAAATTTTTAATGATTAATAAACAAGAACTTGCAATACTAAAAAGTACAAACAAACACTCCTTTACCCTGTCTTTTCAGTTAATCTAACCTAAACTTTACGATTTGGTAACAAACGCCAACCAATCTTAACTTTATCTTAACCTGGTCTTAATTTTAGGTTAAAACAACCGGTATAGTTTTGCACCGAGACTAAATTATACCTTAATGAAACCAATATTTACCTTACTGGTAATTCTCACCTCGGCTTTTACTGCCCTTGCCCAAACCGGCACCTTAACCGGCAAAATAAAAGATAAAACTACCGGCGAACCTATAATTGGTGCCACGGTGGCCGTTGTAAATACCAACAAAGGCGCCACCAGTGATTTTAACGGCGATTTTACCATTCCTTTAGAGGCAGGCACTTACCAGGTAAGTGTTACCTACGTGTCGTACAAAAGCCAGACTTTCGATAACATTAAAGTAGTTCCCAGCCAGAAAGCTACCCTTAACGTTGCCCTCGAAACATCGGCAACCACTCTGGAAGCAGTTACGGTTACAGCTGCCCGGCAAACCAATACCGATATTGCCCTTATCCAGGAAATGAAAAGCAGCAATATTGTGGTAAGCGGTATGTCGTCGGAGCAGATTATGCGCACCCAGGATAGAGACGCGGCCGAAGTAGTAAAGCGTATTCCGGGCATTACCATTATGGATAACCGCTTTATTGTGGTGCGGGGCCTAAGCGAACGGTACAATACCGTTATGTTAAACGAAGCGCTGGCGCCCAGTTCTGAAGTAGATGTCAGGGCTTTTTCGTTTGATGTGCTGCCCACCAGCGTTATCGACCGGGTTTTAATATTTAAGTCGCCGGCCCCGGAACTACCCGGCGATTTTGCCGGCGGTACCATTAAAGTATACACCAAAAATGCAGTGAATGAAAATTCGACTTCTTTTAGTCTTTCTTCTTCTCACCGCGGTGGCACCACTTTCAAAGATTTTAATACTTATAACGGTAGCAAAACCGACTTCTTAGGTTTCGACAACGGCACCAGAAAATTACCGAGTGATTTCCCCAGCACAACAACTTTCCAAAATTCTTTATCAGCAGCCCAAAAAGCCCAATATGGCAAAACTTTGCCTAATATCTGGAAAATAAACAATGCCATTGCTGCCCCCGACTTACGCTTAAGCTTAGGGTTAAATCGTTTATTTTCTATCGGAGACAAAAAACTTACCAGTATTACAGCGGCTTCTTATACCAACGCCCGGCAAAACCTGAACATTGAACGGAATAATTATTTCGACTACACCCAAGGGCAACCCAAGGAAATTAATATGCAGTTCCGGGATCAGTTCTCTTCGTCGGTAGTGCGGGTGGGGTTGTTGCAAAACTTTGCCTTAAGCCTGAACGACCGCAATAAATTAGAATTCCGGAATTTGTTCAACCAAATTGGCGTAGCCCAGACTACCATCCGGGAAGGATTTCAGCGCGACTTAGGCGACCAGGAAGAAAGAAATTATTTTTTAGGATACGAAAGCCGCAGTATTTTATCGAGCCAGTTGCAAGGCACGCATACGCTGGCCAATAAAAAAGATGTAATTACCTGGAACGGCGGCTTTAACTTAATCAGCCGGGAACAACCGGATATAAGACGCCTCCGCACGGTACGGCCAACCAACAGCGAAGCACCCTATGATGTTATTATTCCGTCGGCCACTTCCCTGAATAATGCCGGCCGGTTTTATTCTGATTTAACCGAAAGAGGCGTAATTGCCGGTGGCCAGTTAGAGCACACCTTTGGCAACCCGGATTCGGCGGCTACAGAAAAAAGCTTAAAACTAAAAGTAGGATTTTACGCCGAAAGAAAAGACCGTGATTTTAACAGCCGCTACTTTGGTTATATTTTCCCTTTTGGTAGCACCGCCAACCGCCAAACTATTACCAGCTTACCGCTAAATCAGGTGTTTGCGCCCCAGAACCTGGATGCTTCTAGCGGTATGGTCATTGATGAACTTACCCGGATTAACGACAAATATACCGCCTCCAATACCTTAGGCGCGGGCTATATTTCCTTAACCAAAACATTTAATAAAATTACCTTTTACGGTGGGGTACGGGGCGAGTATAACCTGCGTAAATTAACCGCCGAAGATTACACCAGCAATGTAAATGTTAATGATGGCCAGTTTTACTTGTTGCCTTCGGCTAATCTGGCGTATAACTTCAATAATCGTTCTTTGCTGCGCTTTGCTTACGGTAAAACCTTAAACCGCCCCGAGTTCCGGGAACAAGCCCGGTTTAGCTTCTACGATTTTAATGAAAACGCTTCTATATCGGGCAACCCGGATTTAGTTACCGCCACCATCCATAACCTGGATTTAAGGCACGAATTTTACCCCACCCCTACGGAATTAATATCGCTGGGCGTATTTTACAAGAAATTCTTTAACCCCATCGAAACCACAATTGAGTCGAGCGGAGGGGCGCCAACTTATTCTTTTGCCAACGCCGAGGAAGCGACTGATTTTGGTTTAGAAGCCGAAATAAAAAAGTCCTTCATTACGCTTGCCAATTCCAGATTTATTCAAAACCATTCCTTTGTTTTAAATGCTTCGGTAATCCGCAGCCGGGTTAATTTTGGTGATTCCCGCTTTGTAGCAGCGCAGGACAACGAACGGGCTTTGCAAGGTCAGTCGCCTTATATTATTAACACGGGCCTGTACTTCCAGGACGATGATAAAGGCTGGCAATATTCTATTATGTACAATGTATTAGGCAAAAGAATTTACCGGGTTGGTTCGGTAAATGGTAACCCTACCGTGTACGAAATGCCACGCAGTGTAATTGATTTAAGCCTTACCAAGAACTTTAAAAATGGTTTACAGTTTAAAGCCGGCGTGCAGGATTTATTAAATCAAGCCTCCCACTTTATTCAGGATACCGACCGCAACGGCAATATCACCCATTTCGATGATTCTGTAATTTATTCGAAAAGAGGCACCTACTCTACCATTGGTGTATCCTACAACTTTTAAAACCCACATACACACAAAAATCTATTTAAATTAATTATGAAAAAATTAGGTAAATTATTCCTATTAAGTTTTTTAGCTGCATTCACTTTTGGTTGTGAGGATGAGGAAAATAATGGCGGCGGACAACCCGATAAAGAAGCAGCTACCCTGAGTGGCTCTATAACCAGTAATACTACCTTAAATGCCAATACTGTTTATACCCTAAATGGCTTTGTGTATGTAGAAGACGGTGCTACCTTAACCATTGAGCCCGGCACCCTAATAAAAGGCGGCCCTAAAGCCGGTAAAGGCACCCTTATTATTAAGCGTGGTGGCAAAATAATGGCCGAAGGTACCAAAGAAAAACCCATTGTTTTTACTTCTTCGCAACCAAAAGGCTCGCGGGCACCCGGCGATTGGGGTGGCATAATTATTACCGGAAAAGCACCTAATAACCAGTCCGTTGAGCCCAAGATAGAAGGTGGTCCGGAAGCTTATTACGGTGGCAATGTAGCAAACGATAATTCTGGCGTATTAAAATATGTGCGGATAGAGTTTGCCGGCGTAGCGCTGGAACCCGATAGAGAAATTAACGGCTTAACCATGGGCTCAGTGGGTTCCGGCACTACCATAGATTACGTACAGGTTTCTTTTGGCGGCGATGATGCCTTTGAATGGTTTGGCGGCACTGTTAATGCCAAGCACTTAGTTGCGTACAAAACCATTGACGATATGTTTGATACCGACTTTGGTTTCAGCGGCAAAGTGCAGTATGTATTAGGCGTGAGCGATCCTAATTTATCGGACTTAGCTGGTGCTTCTAATGGTTTTGAATCAGACAACGATGCCAACGGCACCACTAATACGCCGCTTACCACGGCCGCTTTCTCTAATGCCACTATTATTGGTCCGGGCACACCCGGTACCGGTCAGAAATTTGGGCAAGGTGCCCACCTGAAAAAAGGTACCAGCCTCTCTATCTACAACAGCGTTATTACCGGTTGGGATAAAGCCATTACTTTTGATGGCAATCCGGTAGAGGGATACGCTACCAGTAACAGTATTAAAATACAAAATACGGTGGTAAATGGTACCGTTGGCAAAGCAAGCTCTTCTACTACTGCTTTTAATCCCAATGCCTGGTTTACTACCGCTGCTTTTAGCAACATGATTAAGCCCCATGCTGAACTTGGTTTGAATACCGCAGCACCCTTTATGCCAACTACGGGCTCTATGCTTTTAAGTGGAGGCACCAATGTAGCCGGCTTCGAGAATACAAACTTCCGGGGAGCCTTTGGTGCTACTAACTGGGCCGAAGGCTGGACCAACTTCGATCCGCAAAACACCGACTACTAAACATCAATAATAATTGCGCATCTGAAGGGTGAGAATAGGATGCTGCAATTACCCAGTTAAGCAGCTTAGTCTCCTGCTTAACAAAAGGGGGCCTGCCTGTGAGGGCAGGCTTTTTGCTTTATAATTTTGCAATAAACTCCTAAACAATAGCTATTTGTTTATATGTATTTAAATAATTTATGTCAACAATTTGTTTTGAATATAAATATTACTTAACAGGAATACTGCTGTAAAAATTGTAATGTATAATTGGATTAGAGAGATTTTATTTGCGCAATAAACTTTTTATATGTGCTGAATATCAAAATCAGACTTTTGGATATTCATATAAAACGGCCTTTCTTTCCGCTTTAGAAAACCAGATTGTTAGCTTACAAGCCTTGATTTATAGTAATTAGAATACGCTACCTTCGTCCTATTTTTATCTGATATTATATTTTTGCTGGTGGAAATCTGCCACTATTTCCCCTGATTTAGCTGGTGATCTATAAGTCTGGAAAGCAAATCTCTTACCTAATATCAATATCAGCATTAGAAGGCAAATAAAAATAAGGTATCTTTTAGTATTCATCTTTTTAGGTAATTTTAAAGCGAGCAGATGTCGATTTTATTTTCACCTGGTTATTCATTGTGTTATGCGCTATACCTTAACCAAGCTCCTTCTCCAGAATAATCACCAATTTAATAAAGTATCAGTACTCATTATTTAGAGCCTTCACTTTATTAAAAACTAATGGAATAACTAGCAAGATTTCTAAAAAGGCTAGCATCGGCAGTTGCAGTTAATGTATAAAGGTTCTTATCCCAGAATTAACTCTGCGAGCATGCTGAATATTAGTGACATTCTACCTCAATTAAGGTGCATTAACGGTGAACTCAATCGCATGGCTTTCCTGTTTTGATCTGGTTAGTTACACCTGCAAAATCATCGTCTATAATGCCAACCCATAACCCTTCCCCAGATTATTCATCAACCAGAAATAATAAAAAATCCCAGGTATCAGCCCCGGGATTTTTTATTCAAAATAGATACATCTTGATTTTACCGCTCAATCATTAACCGTTTAGCCGATACGCTTTTATCGGTAACCAGTTTAATCAGGTAAACACCTTTGGCAAATTCGGC
>NZ_JBMQUD010000051.1:0-16997 GCF_057359045.1 Adhaeribacter sp. | reverse complement strand
CTGTAACTTACCCCACGGGCTACCAACTCACTTTCTAAAGCCGGTAAATGCTTAAAAGCAAAGCTGCCGCCCCGGTAGTTGAGCAGCCAGTCTACTTCCTGTTGTTGCTGCAGCACCCAATAAGCCACCCCGTACGCTTTCAGGTGATTTTTCTGCGATTCGTCCATGGGCACAAATAATTCGGTGCCCGAAACTTTAAAAACAACAAAACAATATAAAAATAGGCAGAGTACAAGTCGGTTGCTCATAACTAAAAGCCTTTATTGGGTTAAAACTAATTGCATAATTTAGATTTTATTTCTTTAAATTGTTTAGGGCGGAGATAATATTTTTTTCTTTTAAAGTACTTATAACGAATTTTTTACGCCGAGGTATAACGAAGAGTTATATTAAATTAATTTATTATTTCCTTCTAAAAGGTAAATAATATTCGCACCATTTTATTTAAATAATGCTTCTTAATTTTTCTCCGGTAAGTAGTTTAATAATGGGAGTGGCATACAAATATATTATTTGGTGCCATTAGTAAGCGGAGGGTAATATTTTAGCAATTTCAGATAACATGTGCTCGTAATGAGAGCCTTTCCAGTAGATGCGCTGGCAATTGGGGCACCGGTAAAACTCCTCGAAATAAATTTTGGTTTTAGGCGGCAGTTGTGCCAAAACCTCATCTTTTTCTACGGCCCTGATTAAGCCATTGCACGCCAAACAGCGGGTAAGCGGCCGACAACTTTGTACCAACGAAAAATACGTTAATACTTCTTTGAGCTGGTCGGGTGGGTGAGAAGCACGTAGCCAATAACCCCATTGAATAATTTTTTGCTTTAATAAACCTACATCGCGGGTTAAAACAATGCGGTGCTCTGCGGCCGCAATTTTAGCAATTGTTTCATCGGTATAATTATTCTGGTAAGCGGTATCGAACCCCAGCAAGCGTAAAGATTTAGCTAGTTTGCCCAGGTGTACATCCAGTACAAACGAGGGTTGGGGCGGCAGAGCCGGTCGTAAAGCATACGCAGGTGGTATGTCTTCAGCCATGTGCTGCGGAAAAACTTCTACCACATCCTGGTTTTGCAAAGGCTGGTAAAAATCTGCGGGTTTATGGTTGATGCATATTAGTGCCACTTCGGGGTGGGGTATACCCAAAGCCTCAATGGCATCTTTCACGGCCGGCGCAAACTCAAAAGAATAAAGTATAGGTTTATGGCGCTGGTGTTTCCGCAAGAAATCGTTTAAGTTGCCACCAAACCGAAAGCTTGCTGTTCTCCGCATAATTATGAGGGCTGCCCGCTAAAGATCAAAAAAGAGTTAAGTTCCGGGTTAAAAGAGCCTGAAATTTACGCCGGGTTCTGTTCCGTTAATAATTTAATGGCCTCGTCATTGCCTTGCTGGTAAGCCAAATCTAAAGCCGAAAGGCCGCGTTTATCCTGGATAGTGGCATTGGCATTGTGCGCCAACAGGAGCTTGGCCATATTATTGCGGCCAAATATTACGGCAAACATTAGAGCCGTACCGCCGTTGCCATTCTGCATATTTAAATCGGCTCCGTTATTAATTAATAATTGACCGATTTCGGGATAACCTTTAAAAGAAACGCCCATTAAAGCCGTATTACCGCTATAATCCTGGAAATTAGTGTCGGCACCGGCTTGCAGCAAAAATTGCGTTGCTTTCAGGTGCCCATCGTAAGCCGCTACAATTAATGGCGTAAAGCCGCGACCATCCTGGTAATTTACATTTACACCTTCCTGCAGCAATTCTCTTAATAAAGAAACATTGCCTTTACGGGCAGCATCAATCATTAAATCTTCGGGTCGGTCAGAACTAAAAGACATGGTTTTGTTCGTTAGGTTTTTATCAGATAATTGGCTTACGGTAAACAACCGATTGCGGCTGCATTTTTATAAATAATTAAAGCAGTGGTTTTATGCATTAGTAAACCGCAATAAAAGCGATTAATATAATCTGAATGCTTGCTTTGGGAAGGGAAAAAAATAATCTGGGTTAAAGGGAATAATTACAGGATAATGCATGTTAAGTGTCTGAATGAAATTACCCCCTGAAATTCTCGGGTGAATAACTTAAATTTGCAGTTATTATAATTTATTCCTTCATCGTTTTTATCATTTTCAATTACCCAATCAAACATGAGTTTAAAAGTTAGAAGATGCAAGCAGCCATTGCCCGCCGGCAATAAGGTGTTTGGTCTTAAAAACAAAGTTAAATTTTTATTTCTCGGTGCTGCGGCTCTGTATAACCTCGAAGCTTCGGCCCAGATGGCGATGCAACCAACCGGTAAAACGCCTTTCATCGATAAAAATAATATGGATGTAAGCGTAAAGCCCGGCAATGATTTTTACCAGTACGCCAGCGGCAACTGGATCAAAAACAACCCGGTGCCGGCCAAAGAAACGCGGTGGGGCAGCTTTAATGTTTTACGCGATTTTAACATTAATGCGGTTAAAGGTATCTTGAACGATGCTGCTCAGAACAAAAATGCCGCTTCCGGTTCTGTAGAAAAACGTGTCGGCGATTTTTATGCGGCCGGTATGGACAGTGTAGCTATTGATAAATTAGGCTATACACCTATTAAAGCCGATTTACAAAAAGTAAATTCCATTAAAGACCTGAATGGCATATTAACGCACGCAGCTAATTTGCGGACCTCGGGTATTGCTTCGCCGTTTTTTGGTTTTTATGTGGGCCAGGACCGGAAGAACCCGAACAAAATGGTGCCACAACTGAGCCAGGGCGGAACCACTTTGCCCGACCGCGATTATTATTTAAAGAATGATGCCCGCAGCACTAAAATTCAAGGTGCTTACAAAACGTACATTACCAAATTATTTACCTTAACCGGTGTACCGCAGGCTGCAGCTGAGAAAAATGCCGAGACCATTTTTAACTTGGAGAAAAAAATGGCGGCCTCGCAAATGAGCCGGGTAGAAATGCGCGACCCATACAAAACTTACAATAAGTTTGCCGTAGCCGAATTTTCTAAAACTACCAGCCAAGTTAACTGGAAAGATTATTTAGGAAAACTCAAAGTAGCGGGTCAGGATACGCTATTGGTTAACTCGCCGCAGTTTTTTGCAGATTTTAATAATTTATTAACGGCTACCCCGGTTGCCGACTGGAAAACGTATTTGCAGTGGAATATTTTAAAATCTTCGGCCCCGTACCTGAGTACGCCTTTTGTTGAAGCGAACTTTGCGTTTACCCAAGCCATAACCGGCCAGCGGGTACAAACGCCGCGTTGGCAGCGCATGTCGTCGTTAACCGACAATACCATTGGCGAATTGCTGGGACAATTGTACGTGCAAAAGTATTTTAAGCCTGAGGCAAAAGCCCGCATGGAAGAGCTAATTGGCAACCTGGTTAAAGCTTACGAAATACGGATTAAAAATTTGGATTGGATGAGCCCGGTTACCAAAGAAAAAGCTTTGGCTAAGCTGCATGCTTTCCGGCCCAAAGTAGGTTACCCCGATAAATGGAAAAATTACGAAGGTTTACAAATTAACCGTAAAACTTATTTCCAGAATGTGCGCAATGCCGGCGTTTGGGCTTACAACGACATGATTGGCCAATTGGGTAAACCAGTAGACCGCACCAAATGGGGCATGACACCGCCCACTGTTAATGCCTACTACAGCCCTGTTATGAACGAGATTGTTTTCCCGGCTGGTATTTTGCAGTTTCCGTTCTTTGACCCCAACGCCGATGATGCCGTGAATTACGGCGGAATAGGTGCGGTAATCGGTCACGAAATATCGCACGGTTTCGACGATTCTGGTAGCCAGTACGACAAAGATGGCACCCTGCGCAACTGGTGGACTCCAGAAGATTTAGCGCGGTTTAAAGAAAAAGCAACGGCCTTGCAAAAACAATACGATGCCTATACGGTATTAGATACCATTCATGTAAACGGTAAACTTACTTTAGGCGAAAATATTGGTGACTTGGGTGGTTTAAACGCCGCTTACGAAGCCTTTAAAATGACCAAACAAGGCAAATCGAACGAAAAAATTGATGGTTTTACGCCGGATCAACGTTTCTTTTTATCGTGGGCCCAGGTTTGGCGAGGCAATATTTTACCCGAAAGTGCCGCTCAGTTAATATTAACCGATCCACACTCGCCCGGCGAATACCGCACCATTGGCGCACCCGTTAACATGGATGCCTGGTACGAAGCCTTTAATGTACAACCCGGCGATAAGCTGTACCGCAAACCAGCCGATCGCATCAGGCTCTGGTAATATTTAAGTTTATAAAAAAAGCCGCTTATCATTTATAAGCGGCTTTTTTATTTTAATGTATACTAGATTTGATGATTTATGACTTCGGGTTTAATTTCGCGGTGCAAGGCATTTTCCAGTTTATCGTATTGGCCCGGCGATAATAATTCGTGCAAAGCCTGCATTACGCCTTCAAAAGCTATTTTGGCCGACTCCAGCGTTTTAAGATCTTTTGTTTCGGACAATACATCTTTGGAGCGGATAAACTCCAGCCATTGATCTTCGTGCCTGATTTTCTCGGGATGATGATCGGGCCGGTAGCCGTCGTAGTAAATGCCTTTCCAGATAATAGGCAATTGGGCCCCTAAATGCGCCGCTTCGCCGGCTGGTAACCGGTCCCGGAGGGCATGCAGCACCGCCCGGAATATGCGGCCGGCCTGGTTGCGATCGGGTACGCCTAAATGTTCAGAAACCTTGTGCAGCCAGGTATTGGCTTTGGTTTGGTAATCCTCAAAATTTAAAGACATATAAAGAAGTTTAATGAAGTTTAAGCCTGCAATACCAATCCTTTAAATAAATAAAAACGCTGTTGCGGGCAATTCTAAAACGGAATACCTGCTTGGCGCACCCTGTAAAGGGTTTACAAAACTAAAAAGACAATTTAGAAATTAACCTTAATACGTTCGTGTACATCAAAAGTGTTTAAAAAAACAAAAAGTATAACCTGTTTGTCGGGCTGAGTAGTTATGCATTAAATAAGTAAAATTATTAGGTACAGAGCCGACGTTTTATTTCAGTCATGGCCTCGCTGGCAAAAGCTTCTAATGTTTTTTGATCATCGGAGGTAAATGGACGTGGTGTTTTGTCGATAATGCAAACGGCTCCTATCCGGAAACCATCCGGCGTTTTAATGGGAGCACCGGCATAAAACCTTAAGCCAAAATCGCTGGCTACAAATGGGTTAGATAGTAAGCAAGGCTCTTTTAAAGCATCGTAAATTAAAGTAACTTCTTCTTGCAGTACTACCAGCGAACATAAGCTATCGTGCCGCGGAACCTCGGTTATATTTTCTAGCCCTACACTGCTTTTGTACCAAACCCGGTATTTATCTACTAAAGAAATAAGGGCAATAGGGGTGTTAAAATGCTCAGCGGCACGCAAGGCAATATTATTAAAAGCTGTTTCGGGCTGACTATCCAGAATATTATAACCATTCAACTTTTCCAGCCGCAATGTTTCATTAACCGGAATAGCGTGTAATAAACCTGTATGTACCATCCTCTAGTGTGTCAGCTTCCTTTGATTCTTCAATTTAGTTAACAAATTAAATTAAACGAAGAATTTATTTCGAAAAGTTAAATCAAGAAATTGTTATCAATTATAAAGTAAATCAGACCATTACCAAACATGATTATACTTACAAGTACTAAGTTTTTATTTAACCTAAGCGAAATAGCCGGTGATTGTGCCCTGATTCTCAATATTAAAGCTGTTTAACCACTACTTTATTCATTTCTGGTTAAGTATAAGTATTTATTTTATTTAGGGTAATTATGGATTTATTTTATACAGCTTAAATCCGAGTATTTCGAAAAAATAAAAAAAATTATATAAAAATATTTGTTTGGGAAATTATTAAATTATTAATTTACCTAGAATTTAAAACAGAGCAATAATTCTTAGTTCAAGCAAATAAAATATAAAAATACCATGAAGAAATTATTTACAAACGTTATTAAAACTTTTTTGCCTAAGTACGAAGTAGTTTGCACAAATTACCAGCTCATACCGGGTTTTCCGGTAAACCGGCACGAGTTGCGGCACCAGTTTGATAAAGGTGCTGCCGAAGAAGCTTTGGCTTTTTACGGAAAAGTAATTTCTTCGGAAATGACCAAAACCATGGCGCCAGTAGAAATTCATCTGAAAAAACGTGGTCGGACTATCCAGACGGTACAATACGGTCCGGTTGAAGAACTTAAACTGTTTAACATGGTTGCGGCTAAATAATTTGATTTTATCAACCTTAATACGAGGGGCCCAGCTTATAAAAAGAGCGGGGCCTTTTTCTTTTATATGTATTCAAAATCCAGCAGAATGAATGCTTTAGGTGCTCGGTAGAAATAATGATTGTTATAAAATATTAAATTATTGCTAATGCAAGAAAGGTATTTATAGAATTAAATACAGGATAATGTATTTGAATCTTGTAATTTATTTATGTAGCATAAAGCACCAAGTTGTATATTAGTCAAAATTAGCTGCTACTGAGTTATTTTGGTAATTAGATATAAAATAAAAATGGCGCATAAGAAAATTTTGATTTTGCCAAGTTTATTGGCCTGAGATTTTAGAAATTTCGTATACCGGTTTACAAGTATAAGAAAGAACGTAGAAGTTTATGACCGAGCCTCAATTACCCATAACGTTAAATCACACCTCCATTTCGCAATTAATGGCGCAAACTGAACTAGCTTTAAGCCAGGAGCCCTTGCCAGATAATAAGAAAGCGGCTTTGCAAAATTTAAAATCAGCCTTAACCGCGGTGTTGCCGTTTATGCCGCCGGCCACCGCAACTAACACCAACGAAGTTGAGTTGGAAAATGAAATTAGGGAGGAGATTGTAATTGCCGGTGCTAACGAAAATGGCTGACGGTTACAATATTTTGTTTAGCTAAGTAAGTAAAAGGTTGGGAAAATGTTGCTAAGCTATTTTTTTGTTTTTTGCGGCAAAAACCACATCATGTATAAAACTTAGCTTTTCAACTACTTTGGGCCGGATAACAAACGGGTAAGGGTCGGGTAGGCCCATGCTGCGGTTTAAGCTGTTCATGGCAAAAGTAAGCGGTAGCCATAAATTAAGCATATCTTTAAAATTCTGCAGTTCGTACGGGTCTTGTCTTATTTCGGCCGAAAGCATAACGGGTTCGGCAATGCCGGGCCGCACGCTTAAACCAAACGCGTAAGCTGTTTCCAGAGTGTCAATAATATGTAAATAATGGGCCCAGGTTTCGGCCCAATCTTCCCAGGGATGCGCGGTAGCGTAGGCACTAATGTAACTTAAATCCCAATTAGGTGGAGGCCCTTGTTCGTAATGCCTTTTTAAAGCCTGGCTATAATCCTGGGTTTCATCGCCGAATATTTGCCGGAAGGCAGCCAGGTTTTCAGTTTCAAATATTAATCTTTCCCAGTAATAATGGCCTACTTCGTGCCGGAAATGGCCCAGTACGGTCCGGTAAACTTCTTCCATGGCCCGCCGCGCCATTTCGCGTTTTAAGTCATCGGCTTCGGCAATATTTATGGTAATTAAGCCATTGGCATGCCCGGTAAGTACCCGCTGATTACCATAGACCGGTTCATCGGCCATAAAATCAAAAGTTAATCCTTTTTCGGGATTTGTCGCCTTACTTATTACAGGTAATTTTAAGCGCAGCAAGGTATAAATTAACCGGTGTTTAGCCGTCTCTAATGTATGCCAGCGTGCTTTGTACTCGGCTTGGCTTAAATCCGGAATAGTGCGGTTTAAAGAACAAGCCAGGCAAAACGGCGATTCCTGGTGTTCGGGTACTAGCCAATTGCACACGTTATACTGGTGGTTGTAGCAATAGCGGTATAAATGGGTATCCTGGTCGTCGTAAGTCCAGTAGGTATTTTCGCCCATTTTCAAAAGCGGCAATAACTGCAAGCTTGCGGCCTCAAACCCTAATGTATACCCGCACTTTTCGCAATAGCTGTTTTCAAAATACAACATTTGCCCGCAGTGGGTGCATTTAAATATTTTCATCGGTAAGGTAGCTTTAATTGGGTTCGAGCTATTCTTGGTGTTTGGAGCCAAGCCCTCTACGGTTCTAGACACATATTGTTAACCCGACTCACCAAATTGCTCTGGGCGGCTTTTACACCAGGGTTCTAATAGCTTGCGTATTCCGGTTATCGAAGAAATATAAAAGCTGCTTCGGTTAACTTAACCGTAGCAAATGTGAGAAAACTGGAAAAACTAACCTCCCTGGAAATATTAGAATAGATGAATAAATTATATAAAACCCGAATCAATTATTAGTAATCGGTAAATAATTAATTCGGGTTTTATATTCCAGCGTTTACCAAAATTTAAGATTGCATTTAGTGCGCTTTAAGCGTAAAGGCTTTAAATTATATCTATTATGCTTCCGGATGGAAATGGTATAAAAAGGTTATTATTCCGGTGTAGGCAGGTTTGGGATTATCTTTGATTTCTAAAGTTACTTGAATTTGGGCTTTGGCAATACCCCTTAAATTTTTAATGGAAAGCAAGTTGGCTTTTAAGCGCACCTGGCTATTTACGGCTACCGCTTGGTTAAACCGCAAATTTTCAATTTCATAATTTACCTGCATTTTCAGGTTTTGGATTTCTACAATCTGGTTCCACAAAAAAGGCAACAGCGATACCGTTAAATACCCGTGGGCAATAGTATGGCCAAACGGCGATTCGGTTTTGGCTTTTTCCGCATCGAGGTGTATCCACTGGAAATCGAGCGTAGCCTCGGCAAATTTATTTATTTGCTCCTGGGTAATTGTGTGGTACGCCGATGTGCCTAGTTCCTGGCCTTCGTAGGCCTGAAAGCTTTCTAAATTATGTATAATTATCTGGCTCATAAATTTATTTTGGTAGTTGGTAGGTTTAGTGCCTTTTGTAGTTAAACAAAGGCTAAAGTAACAAAAACGGTTTTGCTTCTACAAAATAACCAAGCCAGTAAGGGTAAATAGCCGGTTTTAGTAATAAATAGCAGACTTGTAAAATTTTCTGTGTTGGGTTACAAGCTGGCTTTAACAAAATAAATTCTGTATGCCCATTCAAAATAACTTAAGGTAAAAAATAGCTTTAGAGCTTGTGTAACCGTTTTTTTAGGTAAATACAAAAAATATTTAGCCAGAACCAAACCTTATAAATGTTTATATAGTAGAAGGCTAATGTTTCTAAAAAATTTGTTGTGGCATGATGCTTGCAAATTGACAAATTAGTAATGAGTAATATCTGAAACTATAAAATTTATGGTTATGAAAAAGTTAAGTTTAATATTATCGTTGGTTATGTTTTTTACGATAACTTTTAACCACAACAGCGTGGCCCAGTGGAGTCCGCAAGCTAAAGGTACCGTTATAGGTGCTGGTACGGGTGCTGCAGCCGGTGCTATTATACATAAACGTAATCGTGTGGTAGGGGGTGTTGTTGGTGGGGTGGCCGGTGGTGCGGCTGGTTATGCCATTGGTAAGCACAAAGACAATAAAAATAAAGAAGCCGCCCGCGTAGCTGCTGCCAACCGGGCCGCCGCCGAAAGAGCCGCTGCAGCTAACCGAGCTGCTTCTACCAAAGTTGCCTCACGTACTACTAAACAAAGCAGTCCGGAAAAAGCCCAGCCGGTTGCCAATACCGCGCAAGGTTTTGCCGCTGCTCCCGGTGCCTTAGTGGCCAGCAACGCCGCTAACCCCATGCAGCAAATTTTAAACGCCGGTTATTTACCTAACCACGACTACGGCGATACCTCTAAACCGTATCATACCTCTGAAGTCAGAAGGAAAAGCTGGTAAATAATTTTGCCGTAACCCGGGCTGGCTCCGCTGGAGTGGTCCGGGTTACGGGTTATACAAAAAACTGGTGCTACTGGTAACTTACCCGATAACCCGGAAAACCAGGTTAAAACTCAATCCTACCAATCCTAAAAAAATTATGAAAACGAACATGCAAACATACGCCCGGTTTTTAAGAGTAAGCAGTTTTGCTTTGCTTTTGAGTTTAGCCGTAATGGGCTGTAATAAACCGGCCGCCGAAACCGTAAGTGTATCGGATTTAAACAAAGAATTTATAAGCGCCTGGAATAATAAAGACACAGAAAAGGTAATTTCTTTTCTGGCCGAAGATGTCCATTTTTTACAAGGCGAAACCCATTTTAAAGGCAAGGCCGAAGTAGCTGATAAATGGGTAAAAGCAACCTCTAATACCATCAGCGATTTAAAGACCAATGTAGTTAGCTCCGGAACAGATAACCAAATGGCCTACGAAGCAGGTACTTTTTCGGTAGATGTAATGCCCCAAAGTCCTGAAGAGCCGCAGGCATTTGGCGAAGGCAATTTTATGCTGTTATGGAAAAAAGGGAGCGATAATACCTGGAAACTCAGTTATGCCCAACTAGAAGACTTGCCCCTTGAGGCCCGCGGCCGGTAATTGATACAATTATAATTGAGATGTTTTTTAAAGTTGGCTGAAGTTTTTTGGCCAACTTATTTTTTTAAACCTGATTATAAAATATTTATTCAGCAGCTGTTATAAGCAAATGCACCAATAAACGATATTGCTTACTCAATGGCTTAAAACCTCATTATTTTATAGTTAATAGTATAAAGTAACAAGCTGAAAACCACTGGCTATTAAATTTAAAGAAAAATATTACTTTACTTCCTTGGTTTATAGCCGTACAACAATCCAAAATTTATTAATCCTTAATTAATATGTTTGGCAACCTGCTGTTAACACTTCCGGCCCATATTGCATTTACTGATTCTGGCACTTGGGCATTGGGTGTTTCTCTTTTGTTAATGTTTTTGTTGCAATATTTAGCCGATAACGAACAAATAAGGCCAGAAGAACAATTTGGCGAACTTTTTAAAGCGGTACAGATCAAAGGAATATTCAAGGATTCTAAAACTTTTCCGGACTGTATACCGGTTTTGGCTCCGGAATTAATTATGGAAGCCTACGAAGCTCAAAAAGATAATCCCGATTTTGATTTGAAAGCTTTTGTATTGCAAAACTTTAAGCTGCCAGCCGAACCTGCTAATAATTTTACTTCTGATTCGGATTTGCCCATTACTGAACATATAAATAAACTCTGGCCCATTCTTACCCGGCCGGCCGTAAACGATTATAGTTCGCGCATTCATTTACCGCACCCGTACATTGTGCCGGGAGGCCGGTTTCGCGAAATATATTATTGGGATAGCTATTTTACCATGTTGGGTCTGCAGGAAAGCGGCGAACATGAGCTGATTGAGCAAATGGTCGATAATTTTACTTACCTGATTTATACGGTCGGACACATTCCTAACGGCAATCGCAGCTATTATAATTCGCGTTCGCAGCCACCTTGTTATGCCCTTATGCTTAAATTATTAAGTGAAATAAAAGGCGACAGTGTTTGGCGGACCTACGGCCCGGCCTTAAAAAAAGAATACGATTTCTGGATGGATGGGGCGGAAACCTTAACGGCAGAAAACCCGGCATACCGGCGGGTGGTGCGGCTACCCGATGGTTGCATCTTAAACCGGTATTACGACGATTGCGCTGCGCCCCGCCCCGAATCTTACATAGAAGATGTGGCTGCCGCCCGTTTTAGTCCGCAAGAACCCGAAGAATTATTCCGCCACATCCGGGCCGGCGCCGAATCGGGCTGGGATTTTAGTAGTCGCTGGTTTGCCGACGGCAAAACTATGGAAACCATTCGTACCTGCGATTTGATTCCGGTAGATTTAAATTGCCTGATGTATAATATGGAATTTACGTTGGCGGGCATTGCAGAAATGGATGGGGATAATAGCCAAATGGAATATTTTCGGGATAAAGCCACCAGGAGAAAACGAGCTATTCATAAATATTGCTGGAGTGCCAAGCAGCATTTTTTTATGGATTATGATTTTAAAACCAATCACCATACCACAGCCTTGACTTTGGCGGCCGTATATCCGCTCTTTTTTCACATAGCCTTACCCAAACAAGCCGAGTGCGTGGCTTTAAAACTGGATAGTGATTTTTTAAAACCAGGAGGCCTGGTTACTACCCTTAACCATACGCATGAACAATGGGATGCTCCCAATGGCTGGGCCGCTTTGCAGTGGCTGGCTATACAAGGGTTGCGGCATTACGGCTACATTGGGTTGGCCAACCGCATTAAAGACCGCTGGATTCAGTTAAATATCGAAATCTATAAAGCTACTGGTAAACTGGTTGAAAAATACAATGTTGAAGAACCCCAAGCTCCGGCGGGTGGCGGCGAATATGCTTTGCAAGATGGCTTTGGCTGGACCAATGGTGTTTTGCTTAAATTACTCTGTGAAAAAGAAATTTAGCTCTTTTTAATTTATTTTAACCACTCTGATTCGGGATAAAAGCACTTTAACGTTAATGTGAATAGCTTGTTCATACATTGATTTTATTCAAAAATACTTATTGGTTTAACAGCGCTGCGCAACTTAATATGTATCAGGCCATATTCTGAGGAGTAACATTTGAGTTATCTTGGTCATTCGCTATTTAACCCAAGAAAAAAAATTTTCTGAACCCCTAAATTTGAGGAAGAACAGAAATTCACCTAAACCAGATTTACTCGTTAATTTTTATATAAGTAGATTGAGACTTTTTGCAAGTGTTTCAGGGCGACCGCAGTTCACTTGTTCCTTTAATCTTAAGCTTCTTTTTGCATGGTATTTTCGTGCTGCTCCATTGTATCTAAAACCTTTTCCGGATGTACGTCTTTCTCTAATTCTACCAGCTCCGGATTGTGGGCTTCTTCAATATTTAACTTTTTAGCAATTGCACTTACCAACGTAACCAGGCGGGTAATTTCATGTTCCGATAATAAACTTACCTGCAAATCCAAATTGGCCCGTTTATCGGCTTGAGTTGCCATACGGTTCTGACTTATCAAAACAAACGTCGACAGGAAAATTGCTTCTACCGACGCAAACATAGCCAAAACAACAAAAGAAGGGTCGAATGGCTTAATACCTAACCAACCCAGATTTAAAATTATCCATAAGCCAAAAAGACATAAATGGATATAAACAAAGGCCATACTGCCGGTAAAGCTGGTTACCAGATCAGCAATGCGGTCGGCGGTAGTTTTGTGGCGGGCTTCTTCCTGCTGTCGATTTAATAAAGCGTTAATATTCCGCTCTACAATTTTGGCCATGTGGCCGTTGTGTCTATTTTCCTGCTGCTCCATTTCCAATCTATATTAAACAGATAGTAGCGCTTTATACGCGCTTGTACCGTGCTTGTACAGCCGGAATTAAATTTTTTTTAATTTATTTCTGTCCAGAATGGCTGACCTGGGATCTAAAGCAAGAACCTATACCACTTTCTGCCGGAAAACAACATTTTCAGAAGAGTTCTAATGGAAATTTTCTAAAATCCAGCTTTAAAAAGCAGATAAATATTGGGCAATAAATGGGGCGCTTTATTTTTTAATACGTTTAATATAAGCATAATTCTTACCTTTGTATTTCGTTAAAAGCTTATATGAAGAACATTCGTAATTTTTGTATTATAGCGCATATAGATCACGGTAAAAGCACACTGGCCGACCGTTTATTGGAATTTACCTCTACGGTAGCGGAGCGGGAAATGCAAGACCAGTTGCTCGATAACATGGATTTGGAGCGGGAGCGGGGTATTACAACCAAGAGCCACGCCATCCAGATGAATTACCACTACAAAGGAGAGGATTATGTTTTAAACCTGATTGACACGCCGGGCCACGTCGACTTTTCTTACGAAGTATCCCGTTCAATTGCGGCTTGCGAAGGCGCGTTGCTCATCGTAGATTCTTCTCAGGGTATTGAGGCCCAAACCATTTCAAACTTATATTTAGCCATTGGCAACGACCTGGAAATTATTCCGGTTCTAAATAAAATAGACCTGCCGCACGCCATGCCGGAAGAAGTTTCCGACGAAATTATCGACTTAATAGGCTGCGACAAGAGCGATATTATTCATGCTTCGGGTAAAGCGGGAATTGGTATTGAAGAAATATTAAATGCCATTTGCGAACGCATTCCGGCCCCTAAAGGCAATCCGGACGCGCCGCTACAGGCTTTAATTTTCGATTCGGTTTTTAACTCTTACCGCGGTATTGAGGTGTATTTCCGGATTATGAACGGCACCCTGAAAAAAGGCGACAAAGTAAAATTTGTAAACACCGGTAAAGTGTATAATGCCGATGAAATAGGCGTGCTTAAATTAAACCAGGAACCGCGCGACGAAATGCAGGCTGGTAATGTGGGTTACCTGATTTCGGGTATTAAAAACGCCAAAGAAGTAAAAGTAGGCGATACCATTACCACCGTAGAAAACCCGACTCAAGAATCTATACAAGGGTTTGAAGAAGTAAAACCTATGGTATTTGCCGGTATTTATCCCGTAGAAACCAGCGAGTTTGAAGAGCTGCGCGGGGCCATGGAAAAACTGCAATTAAACGACGCATCGTTGGTTTGGGAGCCCGAAAGTTCCGTTGCCTTGGGTTTTGGTTTCCGGTGCGGGTTTTTAGGGATGTTGCACATGGAAATTGTGCAGGAACGCCTGGAGCGCGAGTTCGACATGACGGTAATTACTACTGTGCCGAGTGTGCAGTTCAGGGTTTTTTCTACCAAAGGCGACGAGATTACGGTAAATGCGCCCTCAGATATGCCTGAGCCCAATTACATCGACCGCATAGAAGAGCCATTTATTAAAGCCCAGATTATTACTAAATCTGATTACGTGGGTGCCATTATTTCACTCTGTATGGATAAACGGGGCGTAATTAAAAATCAGAATTATTTAACCTCCGAACGGGTTGAAATGGTTTTTGAAATGCCTCTGGCCGAAATTGTGTTCGATTTTTTCGATAAATTAAAAACTATTTCCCGGGGATACGCTTCGCTCGATTACGAATTAATTGGTTTCCGCACTTCGCATCTGGTAAAATTAGACATTATGCTCAACGGCGAAAAGGTTGATGCTCTGAGCGCCATTGTGCACCGCGAAAAAGCGTACGAATGGGGTCGCCGCCTGTGCGAAAAATTAAAAGAATTATTACCGCGCCAAATGTTCGAAATAGCCATTCAGGCCGCTATCGGACAGAAAATTATTTCCCGCGAGACTATTTCGGCACTTCGCAAAAACGTATTGGCTAAGTGTTACGGCGGTGATATTTCGCGGAAGCGGAAGCTCCTGGAAAAGCAGAAAAAAGGTAAAAAACGTATGCGCCAGGTGGGTAACGTAGAAATTCCCCAAGAAGCTTTCCTGGCCGTTTTAAAGCTAGATTAATATCAAAAATCCATGGGCAGCAACAAGCCCATGGATTTTTTACTTAAATATTCCTTATTCTTCATCCCTAATTTATTATTAACAAGTGGAACTCATCGACGGTAAAAAAATATCAGACCAGATTAAAGAAGAAATTGCGGCAGAAGTAGAAAAATTAAAAGCCAGCGGCGATAAAATACCTCACCTGGCAGCCATATTAGTAGGCAACGACGGCGGGAGTATTACTTACGTAAATAACAAAGTACTGGCCTGTGAAAAAGTAGGTTTTAAATCTACTTTAATTCGTTACGAAGACACCGTTACCGAAGAAGAACTTTTGCGCAAAGTAGCCGAAATCAACAACGATCCTGACATTGATGGCTTAATTGTACAGTTGCCTTTGCCCAAACATATTTCGTCGGATAAAGTTACGGAAGCCGTTGCTCCGCAAAAAGATGTAGATGGTTTTCATCCGGTAAACGTAGGCCGCATGGTAGCCAACTTACCGGCGTATTTACCGGCTACTCCGGCCGGTATTCTGGAACTACTTAAACGCTACCAGATAGAAACCAAGGGCAAGCATTGTGTGGTTATTGGCCGTAGCCATATTGTGGGCTCGCCGGTAAGTATTTTATTAGCCAAAAGCGCTTATCCCGGCAACTGTACCGTTACCATAACCCACAGCCATACCCATAACTTAAAAGAAATTTGCTTACAAGCCGATATTATTGTGGCTGCCCTAGGTAAACCCGAATTTGTTACCGCCGATATGGTAAAAGAAGGTGCCGTAGTGATAGATGTGGGAACTACCCGGGTAAAGAGTGATGTTACCAAATCGGGCTTTAAACTAAAAGGCGACGTAAAATTTGATGAAGTGGCACCTAAGTGCAGCTACATTACCCCGGTTCCGGGAGGCGTTGGTCCCATGACAATTGCTTCTTTGTTGCTGAATACTTTAAAATCAGCCAAAAAAGAAGTTTATGCTTAGACTATAATTGGAAAATATAAAAGAAATACCTTTAGCATCTATCAGCACGGTGCCGCCGGATGGAAGCTTTTTGCCGGTAATGGAGGCTTTTTACACCATACAGGGCGAAGGCTTCTATTCTGGGCATGCGGCTTACTTTATTCGTTTAGCGGGTTGCGATGTAGGTTGCCACTGGTGCGATGTAAAAGAATCCTGGGATGCAGAACAGCACCCGTTACTTTCGCTGGACGATATTGTTGCCGGTGCATTAGCTTACCCGGGCAGGTTGGTGGTGATTACCGGCGGTGAACCATTTATTTACAACTTAGCCCCGCTAACTGCTAAGCTAAAAGCCGCTGGGTTTACGATTAATATTGAAACATCGGGCGCTTACCCGTTATCCGGACAAATTGATTGGGTTTGTTTATCGCCTAAAAAATTTAAAAGCCCGGTTCCGGAAATATTAACCCAGGCCCACGAGCTTAAAGTAATTGTTTTTAATCAGAGTGATTTTACCTGGGCCGAATCTTATGCCCAAGCGGTAAAACCGGGTACCAGGCTCTTTCTGCAGCCCGAGTGGAGCCGGCACGCCCAGATGCTTCCCTTAATTATTGAATACGTGAAAACGCATCCGCAATGGCAAATTTCGCTGCAAACGCACAAATACATGAATATTCCGTAAACCGGCGGAGTATCAAACTGCTTTTAACTTATCTTTTATGCTTCTATTATTCAGTAAGTGTTGCCTAACAAGGTAAAT
>NZ_JBMQUD010000050.1:0-8995 GCF_057359045.1 Adhaeribacter sp. | reverse complement strand
TTCTCCGACATCAGGTTGTAGGTTTCGATGGCCTGCTCAATGTCGTTTTTATGAATACCAATGGCTACCCGCATGAGCATGTGCTGCGGACGCTCTACAATTTTACCATCTAAGCGCAGCAAATAAGAGCGCTCCAGGGTTTTGTAACCAAAATAATCGTAGTTGTAGTCGCGGTCGTAAATAATGCTGGAATCGAGCAAGGCCGCGTGCTTCCGGATTACTTCGTACACATCTTTGGCCAGCAACGAGGCGTTTTCTCCGGTTTTGGGGTCTTCGTAAGTATACAGCCGTTTCATGGTGCTGCTGAACGACTTGGCCGTTACTTTGTGCAGGTTAGAAATGGCAATCCGGGCGGCCAGAATAGCGTAATCCGGGTGTTTGGTAGTCATGGAAGCGGCAATTTCAGCGGCCAGGTTATCGAGTTCTACGGTGGTTACGCCATCGTAAATACCATCAATCACTTTTTTGGCCACCTCAATCGGACTCACAAATTCCATGTGCAGCCCGTAGCACAACTTTTCTATCCGGGCGGTAATTTTATCAAATTTAACCGATTCGCGTCGGCCGTCTCGTTTTATAACTAACATAGGCTAAAAGAGGAATTAAAAGGTTGTGGAAAGAACAAAGCAATACACCCCCTGCACCCGGTTAAAAGCCGGTGTAACAGTACATTGATTATTAAAAAACGTTGAAAATAAAAGTGGACGAAGGAACCTGAAAGGGACAGAAGTTTTAAGTTTCTTTTTTTCAGGTTCCTCATCGCTAAAGGTTTAGGTTAAAAATCTTCGTCGAGCGAGAAGACGTTGTCCGTCCGCTCACTCATTACGCCCGCTTTCTGGTATTCGCCCACGCGCTTCTCAAAGAAGTTGGTTTTACCCTGCAGCGAAATCATTTCCATAAAGTCGAATGGATTGGTAGCGTTGTAGATTTTAGAGCAGCCAAGCGCCACCAGGAGGCGGTCTGCAACAAACTCAATATATTGGCTCATTAATTTGGCATTCATTCCTATCAAGTCAACGGGCAATGCATCGGTTACAAACTCCTGCTCAATAGAAACAGCGTCCCGTATAATGGTTTGTACGCGCTCTTCCGACAACTTGTTTTGCAGCATCGAGTACAGCAAACATGCAAAATCGCAGTGCAATCCTTCGTCCCTGGAAATCAATTCATTCGAGAAAGTTAAACCAGGCATTAAGCCGCGTTTCTTCAGCCAGAAGATAGAACAGAACGACCCCGAGAAGAAAATACCTTCTACAGCGGCAAAAGCAATCAGGCGCTCGGTAAAGTTTTCGGAGTTAATCCACTTCAACGCCCATTCGCCTTTTTTCTTCACGCAATCCACGGTTTCGAGGGCGTTAAAGAGGCGGTCTTTTTCTACCGGATCTTTTATATAAGTATCTATTAATAAAGAGTAGGTTTCGGAGTGGATATTTTCCATCATAATCTGGAAACCGTAAAAACAACGGGCTTCCGGAATCTGAACCTCCTGCATGAAATTAATGGCCAGGTTCTCGTTTACAATACCATCCGAGGCGGCAAAGAAAGCTAACACGTGCGAGATAAAATGTTTCTCGCCGTCGTTCAGACGTTCCCAGTCTTTCTGATCCTGCGAAAGATCAATCTCTTCGGCCGTCCAGAAACTTGCTTCCGCCTTTTTATACATCTGCCACACATTGTCGTGCTGAATCGGGAACAGGACGAACCTATTCGGGTTTTCTTCTAAGATTGGCTCCATGCTTTGCTCTTTAATTTATCAGTTAATTTTAGAAAGATTAATATTTAACCCTTTGATTCACTTTTACTTACCTTTGCATTTTAGTAAATATTCCGGGATATGCCGGGGGTATTTAAGCGAATCGTTGAGTCAAATATACGGAACAACCCCTTTTTATACCGCCCTAAAAAAGGTTTATTTCTCCACAAGTTATACAGCGACTTATGTTGATTAAATATTGATTTATCCACAAGTTTATCCGTAACAACTACTTAGTTATCCTCAAACTACACATATAAAATGGGCTATATTCGTGTTTCTAACAAAATAAACTATTGGTTGTTTGGCCCTTTCCATAATTCCTGTTAATTTTGCACCCTAATTATCAAAACAAAAGAAAGCAACATGTACGCAATCGTAGACATCGCTGGTCGTCAGACCAAGGTAGAAGGCGGTAAATTCGTCTATACCAATAAGCTTTCCGGCAATGAAGGTGACGCCGTAGAGTTCGCCAATGTATTATTAACCGACAACAACGGAACGGTAACTGTAGGCGCACCGCTTGTTGATAACTTTAAAGTAACCGGTAAAATACTTGGCCATGTAAAAGGTGACAAAGTGATCGTTTTCAAAAAGAAACGTCGCAAAGGTTACAAAAAGAAAAATGGTCACCGCCAACAATTTACCAAAGTTTTAATTGACGCATTACCGTTTTAATCTTATAAGAAAATGGCACACAAAAAAGGAGCAGGTTCGTCTAACAACGGTCGTGAATCGCATAGCAAACGACTGGGCGTGAAGATTTATGGTGGCCAGGCCATCATTGCTGGTAATATTATTGTTCGTCAGCGGGGTACAGCACACCACCCTGGCAAAAATGTTGGTTTAGGAAAAGACCACACCTTATTTGCTTTAGCTGATGGCGTTGTTGAATTTAAAAAAGGTGCTAAAAACCGTTCTTACGTATCAGTACTGCCTGTAGAGGCGCCCGCTGAAGCGTAATTTAGTTTTATCGCTATTATAATAGAAAAGGGAAGCTTTTAACGGCTTCCCTTTTTTGTTGGGCTTAAATTTTACGCTTTGGCAAACCACCCTGAAATAACCGGGCAATATTTAATTTATTCTGGGCTTAGATACAGGTAAAAGTATAAGCCAAGGCCAGTTTTTTCAGGAAGTTGTTTGGGTTTTGGCTACCACGGCCTACTTCTTAAGACAAACAAAAATAACCACCACTTTTAAATTGTTCTGCTTTAACTTTACCGGATTAACTTTAGTTATAGCCCTACTAGTCTACTATTTAAGATGTTTAAAAAAATTATTTTGCCCTTGTTGCTGCTCGGTACCTTAGCCGCCCAGGCCCAGACCACCAAACCGGCACCCGCTAAAAAACCGGCTGCACCGGCGGTCAGCAAAAAACCAGCCCCAACATTAACGCCCCAAAACCAAACTGACAGCCTGAGTTATGCTATGGGCATTTCGGTAGGGGCATTTCTGAAATCGCAGGGTGCCACCGCCCTTAACTATGCTTTATTGAATAAAGCCATTGAACAAACCCTCAAAAGCACCCCTACCTTATATGGTATGCCGGAGGCTAACGCTGTAATGGAACGCTTTGCCCGTAGTAGTTTTACCAAAAAGGCTGCCGCCGAAAAAGAAAAGGGTCGGCAATTTTTAGAGCAGAATAAAAAGAAAGCCGGTATTACCCAAACTGCCAGCGGATTGCAATACGAAATTTTAACTGCCGGTCAGGGAGCTAAACCCGCCGCCGCCGACACCGTGAAAGTACACTACGCCGGCAAATTACTCTCCGGAGAAGAATTTGACTCGTCGTATTCGCGCGGTGAGCCTATTACGTTGCCGGTAAGCGGTGTAATTCCGGGCTGGACCGAAGCCTTGCAGTTAATGCCGGCCGGTAGCAAATGGCGCCTGTACATTCCGGCCGCTTTAGCGTACGGCGACTCGGGTGCCGGTCGCGATATTCCGGGTGGGGCGACCTTGATTTTTGAGGTGGAGTTACTGGAAATTACCAGCCAAAAAGGTAAATAGCTCCGCCCCAGCACTATTGGGCAATATTTTAGCACCTGAATTGGTAATTTTACCAGTAAAGCATTTATAAGAACCCGATTAGCTTACATATATTACAGGTGTCAAAATATTACTTATGACTGTACCGGAGAAAAAAGCAGATTTTAAAGCGTATTACCACCGGCGGATAAATAAAAGCTTCCGGCACGCCCTTGTGTATGCGGCCATGGCCGGCCTGTTTTGCGTATTTATTGGGTATTATGGTAAGCCGGAGCCAGCCATTATGCTGGGCGTGGTTTCTTTGGTGCTCATTTATACCCTGCACCGGCGGTTTAACAAAAAATATTACCGCCGCCTGCAATTGCTACAAACGCCTTTTCCGGAAACCTGGCAAAATATATTGGAAAACAATTCTACTTTTTACGCCAACCTGGACTCCGAAAGCAAAATTATTTTTAACCAGCGGGTGCAGTTTTTCCTAGCCGAAAAACGGATTGAAGGCATTAGTACCGAAATAGACGCTACCATCCGGTTACTGGTAGCGGCCAGTGCCATTATTCCGACGTTTGCTTTTCCGTATTTTGAGTATCCCAACTTAAAGCAGGTACTGGTTTACCCCAATTCTTTCGACCATAATTTTCAGACGGTGCGGGAAGAAGGCCATAACCAAAATATTGCCGGTATGGTGGGCAATGGTTTTATGAACAACACCTTACTGCTTTCTAAACCCGATTTACTGGCTGGCTTCCGCCGCCAGGACAGCTATAATGTAGGTATCCACGAATTTGTGCACTTGCTGGACATGGCCGATGGCGCGGTAGATGGCCTGCCGGAAATATTTTTAGCGAACACCTACACCCTACCGTGGTTGCAGGTAATTAAAGCCGAAGTAAAAAGAATAAAAAAAGGCAAATCCGACATAAACCCTTACGGCCTCACCAACAATGCCGAATTTCTGGCCGTGGTAAGCGAATATTTCTTTGATAATCCCGATAAATTTTCGGAAAAACACCCGGAACTATACAAGTACCTCAGCGCTATTTTCCAGCAACAACCCGATAAGAATGGATAAAAGATCTGTTCACTTAAATCTTAAACCGTTTGTTTAATTAAAGTGATTCTAAAAGCCAAAAGCCCTTTCTGCACACTTACCTTAAAGCGTACAGAAAGGGCTTTCTAATAATTTTATTTACCGGTTTAAATAAAAGTTAATACCAAAATTTAAATAGGGTAAATAAAAACGGGTATCAAGCGTACCGTATAATCTTTTCACATCTTTGGTCTTCCAGATATTGTATTGTAAGCCCTGCACCGTTAGATCAATTCCCAGCTTATTTGTTGCAAAAAAAGCCAGGCCAGGCCTTATAATAGCGGCTACTCCCCATGTAGGCCAAGTATAACCAACACCCATGTTACTTTCACTTTTGCTTTTAACTGTGGCATAACCCAACATGCCCTCGCCATAGAATGAGAACCTTTCGTTTAGCGGAAAATATTTGCGTATAAATGCCCCCCCCGTTAAAGTACTGTTGGTACTCCAGCCAGTATTATTTTGTAAATCGCTTACCAACCTAAACTTATATTTAATATAATTATAATCTAAAAATAAACCCATTGTCAGGTTGCTTTTCAGGAATAAACCAACTTTGGGTTGTAGTCTTAGCTCGTTTTGTTCGGACTCATTAAAGTTTGAATTAGGGCTGTTTAGAATATCAAATTCATTGTTGATATTTGACCAACCCACTGCGCCACCAACTATAAAGTTCCCGGCCTGGGTTTGGGCATTGGCTGCAAACGATAGGGCAAGTAAAAGCCCTAGACTAAATAAGAACTTTTTCATCAGCATCAAATTTTATCTCCGACCTAAATAAAACTTAATACCCAGAGCTACATTACTTAATCCCCAATTAAGGCTGAGACCAGAAGATTTCCCTTCCGATAATTGGTCTACTGTATTGGCTGCTTCTGATATATTTCTATTGTACCCAATTGATCCCAAAGACACCTCCAGGCCTATTTTAGAGGAAGCAAAATAAGATATACCGGGTGTAAAGACTGCTGCTATGCCTTTGTTTTCAATAGAAATATCTGTTTCTCGACTTTTTGTTTTACTAAAGTTTAAACCAACATTACCAAAAAGAGCTGTCTTTTCTCCCAAAAATTTATAATAACGTACAAAAGGACCAATTAAGCTTTCCGAGTACTTAAATGTTTCCTTTGAATTTTCAATATTTTTATTGGAATATATGGCTATACCTAAGCCTACCGCTAAGTTATTCGCTACAAAAATCCCAACTGATGGAGAAACAGAAAACCCCTGCGTTTTATCGTCTGAATTATGTACGTTACTGTTGTAATAACTAAATCCACCGCCTAATACAAATGTACCGGGGTTAATTTGCCCAAAACCAGCAAGTGGAATACAGGCAAAAACAAAGAAAAGGAAGGCAACTACTTTTTTTTTCATACAGGTATAGTTAAAGTGAAACAAAAATTTCTGGTGTAAGAATTGCCTTGTTGCCTTACCAACTTTTTAACCATACCCGGCTCAATAGCGCTGTGCTAACCGATAGAATCCAGAACTGGATTAATCGTATTTACTTTAACAAATACTGAGCCATATATTTAAAATTTACATATTCTAAATTACAATAGTTCTATTTATTTTATTAAGCCTTAAACAGCCTCTCACGAGTAATTATTTCCCCACCAATCAAACTTAAACTTTCCTCACCAAAACTATAATTCAGGGTAATAAGATAAAACCATCCTGTTTAGATTAGCCGGTTAACTAAAGCAAAAGCCCTTGCTCCATAGGTACAGAAGCAAGGGCTTAAGGGCTGTTAAAAAATTAAGTGCTTTTAAGGATTAGGCTGGGTTAACTGACCAATAAACAGAATGGCATTGGAAGCCTTTTCACGGATTAAGAATATAAAAGGCCTATCTACCAAAATAGCTTGCGGCAACGAAGTTAACTCAATACCCACCGAGGTAGCCGCGGCAGCTTCGGTACCTTCTTCGTTTACTTCTACAAACGTTTTGTGCATTACCTCACTAATAGCCAGGTTGTTGTTATTGCCCGCCAACATGCGGCTAAAGTTGGCTTTACCACTAAAGGCTTCGCCCATACCCAAAGCCGTTAAGGTTTCGCTAAGCTCTTTTTTATATTCCAGTTTAAATTTAGGCAGGCGTAGCTCCAAGCCGGTACTATCGGCATTGGTTAACAAGTTATTTAATTGGCTGCCATTCAGGTTATGGGTTATCTCCCGCAGGGTGTTTTGTCCTTTAGGTACAATTAAGGTCATACTAAACTGGCGATTACCATAAGGCAAATCAATCACTTGTTTACTGGCATCCTGGTAGTACAAGTAACGGCCTTTTTTCAGGGTCATGAAATCTACGCTAACGGTGTTGCCATCTTCTTGCCGAAAAGGAGCTTTCTTGGTTAAGGCTTTATCGAAAGGATACGTCCAGGTGCCTTTGAAGTAAATGGCGTTTACCAGAAACATGACATGATCTCTGCGGATTTCCTGGATAATGTCTTCTATTTTGCCTTTGGTTTTATCTTTTACCCAACCGTTAATGGTGTTTTTAGCCGCCGGCGCCGAAAAATCGAGGGCTTGCACGGTAGCATCGAAGTACGTTTTATTATTTTGAATAAAGGGCTGCTGCAAGCTATACTGCTGGGCGAACCAGATAGAATTGGCCGTAGTAAAAGTTACTTTCTTATCGATATTTACCAATAGTTCCGATAAGCTTTTGTAAGACTGGTTTATTTCTTCGTCGGTAAGCGGCTCAAAACCCAGAGTCTGTTGCATAGCCGTCTTGGTAGAGCCATCAGCACCATTATAGGTCATGGTTAAGGCCGCCGAAATACTAAACGGCGATATAAATATATTCTTATCGGATTCCTGGGCACGTAAAGAGGTAAAAGCCCGGAAAGCAAAATCGTTGGCGCTGCTTACCGTTTTAACTTCCTGGGCTGCCAGCGGCCGCAGTTCTGGTGTATTGTTCTGGCCAGGAGTCAGGGCATCTCTCTGGCAGGAGCTTAGCAGGCATAAAGCGCCGGCGGCTCCCCATATAGTTTTTTTAAATAATTGCAGGTTCATACCATTTCTAGTTTAATTTAACATTCTCAAAAGTCCTTACCGGTATCCAGACTTTTGTTTACATCAGCATGACCCGGCAACGGGCTAAATGGTTGCAAGCTAATTTTTTCTGTTACCCAAACGCAGTTTAAAATTTGCTACCAACTAATTTAACTACCCGGCTAAACAAAAAAGCCACCGGCTAACCCGTGGCTTTTAATAGGAAAGTAAATAAAACTTAGCTGTTATTTGGTTGATGAGGTAGACTGTATTTGTTGCTTTAATTTTTCTATTTCTTGCTGTTGCTCCTGAATGGCAGCTACCAGCAAAGGAATCAGGCTTACCAGGTCCGTATCTTTCACGGTAGTGGTTTGGTACTTGTTTTTACCTACCATTACCGACTCTGATTTAGAACTAACCAACTCGGGCAGCACCCGCTGTACATCTTCGGCCAGGAAACCATAATGCTGACCGGCCGGCAATTTAAGCTTGGTATACTTATCGCGGTTATACTCAAATCTTTTCGGCTCCAGTTGCTGAACAGCTTCCAGGGCATTCTTTACTGGCTCTACGTTTGTTTTTAAATCTTTATCGGTTACCTGTTGCCCAAAAGCAATGTGGCTCAGGCTAAAAAGGGCCACGATGGTTACAAAAACTTTAATTTTATTATAAGATATCATTTTATCGGCTTTAAGATATAAAATTGATTTATTTTAATATACCAAAATTACCACAGCTTGATTAAACGGGTATTAAACTAACATTAAAATAAGATTAAAATTTGTTTATAAACATTGTTTTTTAATTTTTTAAACAATTCTGGCCGAACCTGCGCAAGGTACTAGCCGCATTTACCAGCAGGACAAAATAATATTTATTTTATACAGGAATCTGTTAAAAAATTGTAAAACCAGACTTGCTAGCTTACTGGAAATGAGAAAAGTAAAAAAGATCTCTTTAAAATTTAGTTCTGAAAGTAACGAATTAATATAGCCAACCGGCATGCGAATGGTACTCTGTTAATTTAAGATAATGGCAGCAAAACCAACTTTGGTACAAGCCAATGTACTACACCTGTATAAATAAATTTTTTATAAACAATTAAAGTTATCCGGAATTGTGCAGCCTACCTAAACCGAATAAATTTTACTTAAAAATCAGTATTGTA
>NZ_JBMQUD010000049.1:0-25478 GCF_057359045.1 Adhaeribacter sp. | reverse complement strand
GGGTATAATTACGGCGGGCCGCGCTACCAAACAGTGGTGCAGGATCAGTTTTTCTTGTACAGTATGCCCCGGCAGGAAATTATTGCCTTACGCAATCCCAAAAGAGATTTAGAAGATTTATTCGGCGCTCAGTCTAAACACATGAAGGATTTTGTAAAGAAGAATAAACTAGAGTACAACGATGCCCGTGATTTGGTGGTTATTATCAGCCATTACAATAGTCTGAATCAATAATTTAAATGTTAAAGTGCAAATAAAAAGGCCCGGCTTAACCGGGCTTTTTTATTCGTAATGGGGTTGCGGCAATATTTTACAAGTCGCGCCAGCGCAGCAATAAATACGACAACAGCAGCAAACCACTGCTATAAAACAGTGCCGGCAATACTGCTTCTGACGGACTTAAAGCAATGGTAGGGCCGGTAAACGAATCCAAAATTTCCTGGCCCGGCGTAGGCGTTAAACTGCCCCAAACCTTCATTGGGAAATATTTATCTAAATTATCGTCGAGTTGGTAGTGTACCAGCGGTTCCACCACTTTGGCGTAAAGCAAAAAGGTAATAACAGCCAGCCCGCTTTTGCGAATCAGGAAACCAAAAAATACCGCCAGGCTCATGTACCCCATGGCTTGTATCAGGTAGTAAATCAAATGGTTTGCACCTTTAAATATTTGGCTGGTAGTAACCTGGGGCGTATGCGAAAGCCCAAAAATTAACCCGATAGTTGTAACCAGCAGGGTGGCCAAAATACCTAATGTAAGTATCAGTAAGGCTTTCCCAATTACCAAATCACTGCGAAACCAACCATCAATCACCTGTTGCCGGAAAGTCCGGAAAGTATATTCATCGGTAATTAAAATAATAAGCAGGATACCCAGGAGCAAGTTAAAATAACTGGCAATGTAAGTTAGTTTAAGCCAGATGCCGGGAAACTGGTAAATACCGGTACCGGCAGTTTGGCCATTTATACTAAAATTGCTGCTGGCGTATACAAAAAGAAAAAGAAAGCCGGCATACAGGCCTAAAATTGTCCAGAAAGTGCGGTAAGGAATAATTTTACGGAGTTCGGTTAAGAGTAATTCGGTCATGCCCGTGGCGAATTTATATCGTTAATAATATCCAGAAATTGCGCTTCAAGGCTTTTTTTCCGGACGGTAATTTCACTTAAAACCAATCCTTGCCGAAAGAATTCCTGGTTTAAATCGGTGCTGGTAAAGCCGGGAGCTAAGGTAAGTGCCAGATACTCTTTTTCGGACCGGAATTGCTGCACCTGGGGTAGTTGGCCTAATATAGCCAAAGCGGCCACCATGTTTTCGGTCCGGATAATGACCTGGTCGTTTTGGGCCAGAATGGCCTCTACGCGCCCGGCAGTGCGAAGCTTGCCCGCTTGCAGCACGGCTACGTGGGTACAAACTTTCTGCACTTCATCGAGCAAATGGCTCGCAATAATAATGGTTTTACCTTGTGCGGCCACCTGCATTATCAGCTCCCGTACTTCTGCAATCCCTTGCGGGTCCAGACCATTGGTAGGTTCATCTAGTACGAGTACTTCGGGGTTGCCGAGCAAAGCCGCTGCCAGGGCTAGCCTTTGTTTCATACCCAACGAAAAACCTTTAAACGCCGAGTTCCGGCGCGAAAACAAACCCACCGTTTGCAACACCTCATCTATTTGCCTTGGATCTGCTTTTTTAATATTGGCAGCGATGCGCAGGTTTTGGTAAGCGCTGAGATACGGGTAAAAATTAGGCGTTTCGAGCAGCGCACCTACGCGGCGTTTACTTTCTTTGCTCAGCGGTTGCCCAAACCAGCTAAACGTGCCGCTGCTGGGCTGCAGTACATCTAAAACAATACCCAAAGTAGTGGTTTTGCCGCTACCATTGGGGCCTAATAATCCGTAAATACTACCGGTTTCTATTTGCAGGGTCAGGTTATCGAGGGCCTGCACGCCACCCGGGTATTTTTTGGATAGTTTATGAATTTCTAAAACAGTAGACAAGTAGCTTGGCGTTTTGGAGTTGAATAATTGAGGCTTTAAATTTTACTTAGAGAAATAATAATCTGCAATAATGCCCAAGAGAAAGCCTGAATATTAGCTTAAATTTATATATTTTTCTGACAATATCGTGCCAAAAGCATAAAGCTTGACTTTCATAAACAGTAATTTAAAAAATACGGGCTACGGGGTAGCGTAGGTGGCTGGGCTCGTAATAAGGCGAGTGGCGGTAAATAAAATCCAGTTGCGCCGCCCCCGATTTTGCCGCTGCCGGGTTGGTTTGCTTCCAGGTTTCGAATTGTTGCCGGAGGCGCGCATCTTTTTGCAGCAGCTCTGCCGCTAAATCTTCAAAAACATAATCCGAAAAATATTCTTTTTGCTGCAGAATAGCATCGAAAAAGCCCCAGTTAAAAAAAGAATCCATGCCTTGCGGTTCCAGCGTTTCTACCAAATACCGATTGGCCGGCTGATTCAGGTAAATTATATAATCGCCTTTTAAAAATTTGGTTTGTTTCGTTTCGGTCCGTAAAACCACACTGTTGTGTAAATAATGGCCTTCGTACGGTTTGGTTCCGGTTTTATAATCGGCGATATAATATAGCTGGGCATTTACCACGGTATCGGTGGGTAAGGCGCGCATGTGTACCTGGTTAAGTTGCAACCGGTTTATTACTTCGCCCCAGGCTTGCGGCACCAGGTAAGCTTTTGGTTTTTGCACCGAGACCGTAGGAATAAAGGTATTAAAATAAGGTATGTTTTTTACGTAAGGTGCTTTGCGATTGTAGTAAAGCCGTTGCTGCCCGCTAACAGCGCTGGTTTTATAACGAGCCGCATAACCCCGGAAAGGAATCTGGCCCACTTGCGTGGTATCTAATTTCCAGTTTAAATTAAAAACCGTTTGGGTTAATATATCTTTTTCGGCTTGCTGGCGGGCAGTAGCAATTTGAGCGGACTGCTTGCTTACGGTGTTTACCATTATGTCTAAAAAAGCATAGGTAGCCTTAACCCGCTCCGGAAAGGGTTTCAGCATGTGGGTTTCGGTAGTAAAGCCAATGGTGTTAAACAAAGCCGCATAACCCGATGAGTACCGCGGCGCATCCATAAAACCCAGCAAGCCGGTATCGGGCGTGGTGCCTTTGCTATCGACGTAAGGAGCCATGGGAAATTTGGCCTGGGCCATGGCATTTTGTAAGGTGGGTAACAAGTTTTGGGTTAAATAGCGGCTTACATGCGGGTTTAATTTATCTTTTTGGGTGGCAATTAAGGTCATTACGTGTTGGTAATCGGCCCCGTTAGACGTATGGGTATCCACAAAAACATCGGGTTGCCACTCCCGGAATATTTGGGTAAACGTGCGGGCATTCCGCGAGTCGGTTTTTATGTAATCGCGGTTTAAATCCAGGTTGCGGGCGTTGCCCCGGAAACCATAACTTTCGGGGCCGTTTTGGTTGGCGCGGGTGGTGCGGTTCCGGTTTAAGGCGCCGTCTACGTTGTACACCGGAATAATTAAGAGTACCAGGTTTTGCAAAGCGGCCTGGCGCTTTTTGTTCTGCAAATAATCCTGGACCAACAACATAGAAGCGTCTATTCCTTCGGGCTCGCCGGGGTGAATGCCGTTTTGAATAAGTAAAAACCTTTTATTTTTTTGCCGGAGCGAAACCGGGTCAAAATCTTTGTCCTGGCTGTATATTAATAAATGCAAGGGCCGGCCTGAGTCGGTGGGGCCGGCGGTAACTAATTTTACCTCCGGATAAGCGGCATCTAATTTTTCGTAAAAAGCAATACACTCCTCGTAGGTTGCGGTGGCCTGGCCTTTACTTTTTTCGTAAGGCGTTTGCCAATCCGGGTCTGCTGCCGACCAAAACATCTGCAGCAATAAAGTTAAAATAAGCCCCATGCTATAAAACGGTATAAAAATCTATTTTTTAGAAAAACCGGAATATTAAATATCCGTTCTGTTCAGGGCTTTTTCTAAATCTTCGGGCGTATCGATGCCAATATTTTCCTGCGTGGTTTGGGCGGTACTTATTCTAAAACCGTTTTCCAACCACCGTAACTGCTCCAGCGATTCGGCCAATTCTAACGCTGACGGGGGTAATTGGGTAATTTGCTCCAGAATATCGGAACGGTAACCGTAAATGCCAATGTGCTTGTAAAACGGGTGTTTCTCTAACCAATGTTCGGGGGCAGCCCCGCGCACGTACGGAATGGGGTGGCGGCTGAAATATATTGCCTGCTGCCGGTTATCCAGAATTACTTTCGGCGAATTAGGGTTAAATAATTCGGCTTGGTTATCTATTTTTTTTACCAAAGTGCCCAACTGCGTGGCCGGTGAGGCAAATAAATCAATTACCAGGTTAATTTGTTCCTGCTGAATAAAAGGTTCGTCGCCCTGAATATTAATAATAAAATCGCAGGGCTCGTTAAACAAAGTATAAGCTTCAAAACAACGGTCGGTACCGCTTTGGTGGTCGGTGGCAGTTAAAACAACATTGCCGCCAAAACTTTGTACTTCCGCTAAAATGCGCTCATCGTCGGTGGCCACCAATACGTGCTGCAACCGGGCTTTACTGGCTTGTTCATACACCCGCCGGATCATAGATTTGCCGTTAATCTGCACCAGGGGCTTGCCCGGAAAACGGGTAGAGGCGTAGCGCGCCGGAATAATGCCGATACTATTCATATTTATCACAATTATTCAAATTAAATTCCTCTCTTAGCAGTTTCTATTTCGTTGCTGTCAGGTTTATCTTTCCAAGATGCCACAAGGAACATAATGTTTTTAGATTTTTAAAATTAATTTTTCCACCCGACAGTGCAGGTATAATCTAGTCGCAGGTTAAGCAACGGGTAACAGCGCTAATAATCTGAAGTTCCGGACTTTTTTCAGAAAACGAAGCCTTACCTGCAAGCGCTTAATTTGCGCCTAAAAATTACACCCAGCCGCAGGCACCGCAATCCGGTAAAAATGAAACAACCTTTTGGGGTGAAAGAAGCATTTTTACGGCCCGTCTTTTTCCGCCCACCCCAAGAAATATCTATTTTACCGGAACGGAGGTTTAAGGTGATAGTAAATATTGCCAATGATCAGCATCTAATTAATCCTTTAAATAGTAATTAAACCTTTATTTTAATTAGCACCTGTAAAGACTAAATTTTCTGTACTCAGTTTTTTCTGCGTAATGCGTATTATTTGTTTATCATGAGCAGGTCAAAATTAGAGGCATTTAACTTAATTTTATCGCGCTGGCACGCTGGTAGGAATTAGAACAGTTTATTTGTGAGGCCGGGTGAATCAGCAGATTTTACGGCAGACGCCGTTTTTTTGTATTGTAAATAATTCCTTAAACCATGGAAAGTTGGTATACCAGTACCCTTGAGGCACTTTTAGGCGAGCTTAATACTTCTGCAAAAGGCATTTCGGAGGAAGAAGCCAAGCTTCGGTTGCAAAAATATGGCGCCAATAAACTGGCAGATAAAAAGCGCAGAAGCCCGTTTAAAATTCTCCTGCAGCAGTTTACCGAGGTAATGGTACTGATATTAATTGCCGCCGCGGTGCTATCGGCTTTCCTGGGAAAAACTACCGAAGCCATTGCCATTTTAGCCATTGTGCTGCTGTTTGGTTTCCTCGGCTTTTTTCAGGAATACCGGGCCGAAAATGCTATGGCTGCTCTTAATCAAATGGTGGTGCCCACGGTAAGGGTGCGCCGCAACGGCGTGGTAAGAGAACTGCCCGCCAACGAACTGGTACCCGGCGATATAGTAGAATTTGAAGCCGGCAATGTTATTCCGGCCGATTTACGCCTGCTGGAATCTTTTAACCTGAAAATACAGGAAGCGGCTTTAACCGGGGAGTCTGAACCGGTCGAGAAAATTTCAGAACCCTTAACCAAAGAAGACCTGCCGCTCGGCGACCGCATTAATATGGCCTATATGGGCACGATTGTTACTTATGGCCGGGGTACCGGTATAACGGTAGCCACCGGTATGGCCACCGAGTTAGGGAAAATTGCAAACCTGATTGGTGCCGTAGGTCCTTCTAAAACACCGCTGCAGGAGAAACTGGACAAACTAGGTAAGCTTTTGGCTTTGGTGGGAATAATTGCTGCGGCTATTATTTTTGCGGCCGGTATTATTAACGGAAAAGCCTGGACCGATATGTTCCTGACGGCCGTTAGTGTGGCGGTAGCGGTAATTCCGGAAGGTTTACCCGCGGTGGTAACCATTACTCTGGCCATTGGTGGCCAAAGAATGCTGAAACGAAATGCTTTAATTCGCAAACTGCCGGCCGTAGAAACGCTTGGCTCGGTAACTGTTATCTGCTCCGACAAAACCGGTACCCTCACCCAAAATAAAATGACCGTGACGGTGGTAGACTTGCCGGAACACACCGTTGCATTTAAAGAAACTGGCCCGGAAATAAATAAGGCGCAAACAGCCCCTAACCTAGATTTTTTACTCGCTGCTTCGGTTTTGTGCAACGATGCTACGCTGGAATTAGCTGCCCATGAAGCCGGTTCCGAAAAATTATTGGGCGACCCCACCGAAACTGCCCTATTGGTAGCTGGAGCGCAAAGAAATATTTATAAACAAGACCTGCAGCAAACGTTTCCGCGGGTTAACGAAATTCCTTTCGACAGCGATCGGAAAAGAATGTCTACTATTCACCGCGCCACAGGTACTTTACCCGAATATTTAAGCTTTACGCAAAATGCTTCCCAGGTAATATTTACCAAGGGAGCCCCAGATTCGGTTTTTAGCGTGTCAGATTCGGTTTGGGTGAATAATACCCGCGTACCTATTACCGAAGAATGGGAAGAAAGAATTAAAGAAGCCAATGCCCGATTGGCCCAGCAAGGAATCCGGGTACTGGGTTTTGCCTTCCGGGTACTGGACGACGAAAATAAAGATACCGACCTGGAAAAAGAATTAACTTTTATTGGCCTTACCGGCATGATTGACCCACCCCGGCTGGAGGTAAAAGCCGCCGTTGCCAAGTGTAAAGCGGCGGGTATTAGGCCGGTTATGATTACCGGCGACCATCCTTTAACGGCTGCGGCCATTGCGGCTGCCCTGGAGTTCGATTCCCAACCCGAGACCGTTTCGGGCGCCATGCTGCAGAAAATGGACGAAAACAGTTTACAACCAATAGCTGCCAAAACCGCCGTTTACGCCCGGGTTTCGCCGGAAGATAAATTAAGAATTATAGATGCCCTGCAAAAAAACGGTAACGTGGTAGCCATGACCGGTGATGGCGTTAACGACTCGCCGGCTTTAAAAAAAGCCGATATTGGTGTGGCCATGGGCATTACCGGCACCGATGTAGCCAAAGAAGCCTCCGATATGGTGCTGTTAGACGATAATTTCTCGACTATTGTAGCAGCGGTGGAAGAGGGGCGGGTAATATTTACCAACCTGCGCCGGTTTATTAAATTTTCACTGGCCGGCAACATTGGCAAAGTATTCGTTATGTTGCTGGCTCCTTTTTTCGGTATGACTATCGCGCTGCAGCCTTTGCAACTTTTGTGGCTTAATTTGCTAACCGATGGTTTGTTAGGCTTAGGTTTAGGCACCGAACCCGCAGAAGAAGGTATTATGCAACGCCCTCCCCGGGACCCGAAAAAAGAAGCACTGAGCAAAAAAGATTTTCTGCAACTTGGTACGGTAGGTATTATTATAGGGGTAATTGCCCTTAGTTTAGCCTTGGTTTACTACGACCCGCAAAATCCGGACGACTTAACCTGGCAAACCATGATTTTTGCTACCATTGGTTTTGCCCAGGTTTTTCAGGCAACGGCCATGCGGTCTTTTGCGCACTCTCCTTTCTCCTTATTTACCAACCCTTTAATGACTATAGTAGTTGCCAGCACCCTATTATTGCAAATTGGGGTAATCTACATTCCTTTCCTGAAGAGCTTTTTTGGCCTGGTGCCTTTAGCGGCCAAGGATTTACTTATTTCGCTGGCAGCCGGTAGTATTATCTTCATAATAATTTCCCTCGACCGAAGGCGCTATAGGAAAGCAGGTTAAAATAAAATACAACTCTATACTGGCGGGCCAACACGTTATATTGCCTGTTTTTAGAATATTATTATGGTTTCAGAATGTAAATCCTCCTCCAAACACCCCTTGGCTTAATCTTTGTGCCCGTTAACCTGCCGCGGCAACTTAAGATATTTTTAGCAGCATCCGGTGTATTTCCTGCCGAAAATATTAATTAGTTGGGCGGCTAGGCAATTGTTTTTAAATTTGCACAAAGATGCAAGCGGAAGGAGAAAGCTTAACGGAACACCCCGGCAATATTGCCCCGGTTTATCAACTCGATTTTGCGCATCCTATCTGGCAGATTAGGCTGGATGGTACGGCAAACCAAATAGCAATAGAATGCCGCGATGCGGAGATATTAATTGTTAATTACCAAGTGTTTTGGGCTAGTACCGGAGAGAATATAGTAAAAGATTATGTTCCGGAAAATGGCTGGTGGACCGGTTTAGCCGGCATAAGAGATAACCTTTTATTTTTGCACCAAACCGGTAAGCAAGGTTTGGGCCAGCCCGATGGCATAATGGCCGTAAACCAGCGTACTGGTACGGTACAATGGCAAAGCCGGGGTGTTAGCTTTTACGGTTTTACACCGGATTTACTAGTAGTTAGGCCTATTGTTACCATGGCCGAGTCGTTTATTGGCTTGAATATTGAGGCAGGAACGGAAATAATACGGTGGGAGCCGGGCACCAATTTAACAGATTTGCTGGCGGCTTACCAGGCCGTGCAGTCCAAGGTTTACCAGGTGCCGGCGCATTATCCCGAAACAAGTAATTACTTCGCCGATTTGAAAAGCTTTGTAAAACTTAAAACCGGGCAAAGCGCCGTGGCCGCTATTGATTACCTGGCTACCCCTGCGCATTTGCTTATGGGTTATTATGTCTTGGCGGATAATGGCGCTAAAGCTTACCGATTGGCTGTATTTAACCAACTAGGCAAATGGCTGGGTGAGGAGGAAATTAGTACCGGTTTAACCGGATTAGGTACCGACCATTTTTTCATTTTGGAGGGTTACTTATTTTTAATAAAAAATAAAAAGTCGTTGTTGGCCTTCAGGTTTTAGATTACCTTAGTATTATGTTTAAGAAAGTATTTTTAGCATCAGTTTTTTGCGCAATGCTGCAAAAAGGTACCGCTTTGGCCGGTGCTATGCCCGTTGATTCAGTAGGGATAGAAAAGCGAAACGGAAAGAATTATGTGGTGCATAAAGTAGTGCCCAAAGAAACTTTGTTTGCTCTGTCGCGCAAGTACCATGTACCCGTTAACCAGATTGTAGACGCCAACCCCAATATTCAGAGTGGCTTAACGGTAGGACAAATTGTATATGTGCCCAGCAAAACGCCCGTGGCGGCTCCGGTAACTTCAACACCGGTGGCTAATCCGGCTAATTCTACTCCCTCCACCCCGTACACGTACGTAGTAGATGCCAAAGGCAACAAAATTCACCAGGTAGTGCCCCGGCAAACCTTGTATTCTATTGCGCGCATGTACAACATTAGTACCACCGATATAAAAAAATGGAATAACTTAACTTCCGATAACTTAAATGTAGGCGACGATTTAATTGTTGGGTACAGTACCAAGCCAACTTCTAATCCGCAGTACGTAGGCGAGGTAGACGACACCGTGGACAAAAACAAAACTACTGCGGCCAAACCGCCGATTAAAAAAGTAGAAGAACCACCCGTGGTTAAAGTAAACGAACCGGTAAGGCCTACCCCCACACCGGAACCCATCCGGCGCGAAACCACCGAAACAACCGACACGGAAGAGAATAACACCAATTTATCAGAGAGTGTAAGCAAAGTAACCGAAAGTGGTTTAGCCGAACTGATAGACGGCAACAGCAATAACAACAAATACCTGGCGCTGCACCGCACGGCCCCCATTGGTTCTATTTTGCAGGTGAAAAATATCATGAACAACCAAAGCGTTTACGTGCGGGTTATTGGCAAACTGCCCGATACCGGTAATAACGATAAGGTAGTGGTTAAGATATCGAAGCGTGCTTTTCAGCGTTTGGCTTCTATCGATAACCGCTTCCGGGTAGAAGTTTCGTACATGCCCTGATAAAGATTAAGATTAAAATTAAACCCACTTGTTTGGCTGAGGCTACGCAAGTGGGTTTTATTTTATAGGTAACTAAAAATCAATGTATAATCACCAGCAAATATTAGCTTTACTCGAAGATAAAGTTAATAAATTTAACCAACCCGGATTTATTCCCAACGATCCCATTTGTATTCCGCATACCTATACGCAGCCGCAGGATATTGAAATTGCGGGTTTATTTGCGGCAATGCTGGCCTGGGGCCAACGGGTTACCATAATAAAAAAATGCCGGGAGTTAATGGCGCGGATGGATAATGCGCCTTTTGCTTTTATTAAAAGTCACCAGGAAACTGACTTAAAAGCTTTACTGGGTTTTAAGCACCGCACCTTTAATGATACTGACCTGCTTTACCTGGTTTACTTTTTGCAAAAATATTACCAGCAGCACCATACCCTCGAAGATGCTTTTACAAATAATGGTAGGCTCACGACCCAACGGGAGCGGCTCATGCACTTTTACAACACCGTATTCAGTTTACCGGAAGCGCCGGCCCGAACCAGTAAGCATATCTCTACCCCAGCCCGCAAATCGGCTTGTAAACGCATTAATATGTACTTGCGCTGGATGGTTAGGAGCGATGATAAAGGTGTAGACTTCGGGCTTTGGCAAACCATTAAACCGGCCGACTTAATTTGCCCCTGCGACGTGCACGTGGGCCGGGTGGCCCGCAAACTCGGACTGATTACCCGCCCCCAAACCGATTGGGAAACGGCTACTGAGCTCACCCGCCATTTACAACAGTTTGATGCGCAAGATCCGGTTAAATATGATTTTGCTTTATTTGGCTTGGGAATAGAAGAAAAATTTTAATTATACAATTTCTTTTAATGGTGATAATTAAAATATTGATTTTTAATATTTTAAGCTGTTGTATGGGTTGGAGGTTGAAATATTTTTAAAATATTAAAGATTAGATTAACCAGCCACCTAATTAAAAGAAAGCTGCCAATACCAAAGTATATAATTTTGCTTAAACCAAAGCCGACGAGATAGAATTACAAATTTTTTTCCTTAATACCAGGTAGGAGAGAGCAAGTAGCTTTCGGCCAGAAATTTATTCTGAAATATTTAGCGAAAATAAAATTAATTTTAGGCCTAAACTGTTATACATTACTTACCTGGTGCGTAAATAAATCGGGTAAAATTTAAGGTTAAAATAAAACTAAGAACATTGATATATCCACAAAATTTCGAATATAAAATTGGGTTTACCCAGATTCGGGAAAGCTTAACCGGCCTCTGCTTAAGTCCGCTGGGTCAGTTTTTTGTCACCCGGATGCAGTATCTTACCCGTTATGATTTGGTGCAAAAGCTCCTGAACCAGGTGCACGAATTCAGAAGCGTACTATTGGCCGGCGGCGATTTTCCGACGGCGCATTATTTTGACGTGACCGAGCATCTTAACCGGGCAGCTATTGAAGGCTCTTTTCTGGAAGTAAAAGCTTTTTATGAGCTTAAAATGTCGTTGCGTACCATCCGGCAGGCCTTAACCTTTTTCTCCCAATCCGAAGCGCATTTATATCCAAATTTGCGTGCCCTTGGTGAGGCTATTCTGGTCGACCGGCATTTACTAGCAGCCCTGGACAAAGTGGTAGACGATAACGGCGTGGTACGTGACAATGCTTCGCCGGAACTGGCGCGCCTTAAAGCCGATTTAATTCACCAGCAAGGTTTGTTGCGGAAACAAATTCAATCGGTCCTGAAACAGGCAAAAGCTTCCGGCTGGACAAACGGCGATGCTGAGCCTACCGTACGCGGTGGCCGGATTGTTATTCCTGTTTTAGCCGAGTATAAACGTCGTCTGAAAGGGTTAATTCACGATGAGTCTACTACGGGTCAAACTGTTTATATTGAGCCAGATAGCGTATTTGAATTAAATAACGACATTAAAGATTTAGAGAATGCTTATCACCGCGAATTAATCCGGATATTAACGGCTTTAACCAACCAGGTGCGGCCTTTTATACCAGAATTGCGCAAAGCTTACCAATACCTGGGGCTGCTGGACTTTATCCGGGCCAAAGCTTTGTATGCCCTGCGCACCGAGGCCACCATGCCCAACCTGTATAAACATCCGTTGGTTAAATGGCAAAATGCCCGGCACCCTTTGCTGTATTTAAATTTCAAAGCCCAAGGCCGCGAAGTTGTACCGTTAACCTTAACCCTCGATCGGGAGCAACGCCTTTTACTTATTTCGGGGCCAAACGCCGGGGGTAAATCCGTTACTTTAAAAACAGCTGGTTTGCTGCAGTACATGCTGCAGTGCGGTTTGCTTATTCCGGTCGACGAAGGTTCCGAAGCCGGTATTTTCGAAGATATTTTTATTGATATCGGCGATGAGCAATCTTTGGAAAACGATTTAAGTACCTACAGCTCGCACTTGCAAAACATGAAGCAATTTGTAGTGCTGGCGGGTAAAAAAAGTTTGGTTTTAATTGATGAGTTTGGTACCGGTACCGAACCGCAGTTGGGCGGGGCCATTGCCGAAGCCGTACTGGAAAAACTAAATCAGCAGGGGGTTTACGGGGTAATTACCACCCACTATACCAACCTCAAAAACTTTGCGCAGCGTACCACCGGTATTATAAACGGAGCCATGCGCTACGACCACAAAGAGCTTAAGCCGCTTTACCAGTTAAATATTGGCAAACCCGGCAGTTCTTTTGCCATTGAAATTGCCCGTAAGATTGGTTTACCGCAAGAAATAGTGAACAAAGCCAGCAATTTGGCCGGTCGGGATAAAATCCGTTACGACCGCTTGCTCGAAGAGTTGGAAGCCGAAAAAGCTGATTTGGAAAAACGAAACCGGGAGTTGGGCATTCAGGAACGAAAAATGCGGCAATCGGCAAAAGAATATGCCGATCTGAAAGATTTGCTGGAAGAAAACAAAGCCGGCATTATGGCCGAAGCAAAACAGAAAGCCAAATTATTACTCAAAGATACCAATCAGCAGATAGAAGCAACTATTCAGCGTATAAAAGAAAGCCAGGCCGAGAAAGAGCAAACCAAACTGGCCCGCCAGGAACTCGAAACCTTTACGCAGGAAAATATTAAAACCGAGCCGCGCGTGCTGAGGCGCCGGAGTACAGATAAAGGCGAGCTCCGGACCGGTGATTTGGTTTCACTGATTGGCCAGGATTCGGTAGGGCAAATAATTTCAATTAAAGGGAAAACCGCCGAAGTATTGTTTGGTAACATTAAAACCATTGTAAAGCTGGAGAACCTGGAAAGGGTAGAAGGGCAAATGCCCAAACCTAAAAAGGAAAATAACGAGCCCTCCCGGCAAGGTATGAACCTGACCCAGCGGATGGCTGATTTTAGTCCGACTTTAGATGTGCGGGGCCAACGTGCCGAGGATGCTTTAACGCAGTTGATGTCTTTTGTAGATGATGCTATTATGTTGGGCATTCCCGAAATTAAAATTATTCACGGGCGGGGTAATGGTATTCTAAAACAAGTACTCCGTGATTATTTACGGAGTGTAAAAGAAGTAGCCAGCATTGCCAACGAGCACATAGAACGCGGCGGCGATGGCGTTTCGCTGGTGGTTTTGAAGTAATTTTTAATTTAAATTCATAAATAAATTATATATAATATTTATTTGGTAATGAGTTATATATAATGTTTTTATTTAAGTAATTATTGAATGTATAAAGCCAGGTAAATATTAACCTGGCTTTTTATTTTAAACTAAGTTGGAGAGCAGTATTCTAACTTCTATCAAGGTGAAATTCTTGCCTACGGCTTGGCACACAAGTGTAAATAATTGAACGTTTTGCTTTGCCTTACCACCCCGATTTGCCGCAGCCGATTGGTTAATCTTTGTTATTTACTTAATGAAGACTGGCTAAAACAAAGGTTAATGATTAAGTTTGCCCCGTTCCGGCAGATAACTAAATATATTTTATGCCCAACTTTGGTAACCGGTATTTTATTGGTCTCTGGGTAGTGGTGCTGTTAGCTTTTTTAAGCCGAACTACCGCCATTATTCCTTTACCTGAAATTGGCAAAACAGTAGTATGGATAGAAAGTATTGCGCATCAGCATGCTACGCCAACTGAACCGGAGCAGGAAACAAATTGCTGCTCCCTGGTTACCGAAGAGTCAACCAACGATTTAACCAGGCACGCCAAGGAGTCATTTTTACCGGCTTTACCTTTTCCTAAGCCACATTGCTTTCAGCCTACAGTAAAACCGTTTTTAAACTATAACTCCTGGATTAAAACCTTCTCGTTATTCATTCTCCACGGATTACTCCGCATATAGTTTTCTGGTATTCTCTCGGGTACCATTGCCATTATCTATAGTTATTTAATATTCAGTTAACGTGGTGTAGCTTGGCTAACCAATGCGGCACCTTTGTATTATTTACTTTTATCACATGATTAAAATATTTTCATTCCTGGTACTGTTGGTATCGGTAAATACCGTTTTTGCCCAGACTGATTCTACCGCAGCTAAAACCTTGGGCGGCGAGATGCCTTTGGCGGCTAAAAACACGGCGGAAGACAAACCTTTAAAATTTAATTTAAACCCGAGTGGCAGTCGTTATTTTCAGGCTACCTTTTTAAACCAAACCTGGCTGCGGTATAACCAAAGCAACCCCGGCACCACCGTGCAAGGCGAAGCAGCCAGAAACACTTTTGATATTGGCTTGCGCCGAACCCGCATTCAGCTATTTGGGCAAATTACCGAACGGGCTTTTCTGTACTTCCAGTTTGGCCAGAATAATTACAACATCAATTCTCAGATAAGCGGCAACCGTAAAGTAGCGGCATTTTTTCATGATGCGGTGGGCGAGTATCGGTTTACCAAAAACAATGAACTTAAAATTGGGGCCGGTTTAACAGTAGCCAATGGCTTATCTCGTTTTACGCAGCCCAGCATTGGTACGCTGCTGGCTTTTGATGCGCCGGTTTTCGCCCAAGCTACCGTAGACCAGATAGATCAGTTCGACCGCAAATTAAGCGTTTACGCCCGCGGCCAGATAGGCAAATTTGATTACCGGGCCGTTATCAGCGACCCATTTCCTTATAGTTCTTCGGGGGTAACACCGGTGGCAACGGCCAATGCTACTTTTGCCGGAGTAGGGCACCACAAGCAATATCAGGGTTATTTAATGTACCAGTTTTGGGAGCACGAAGGCCATACCACCCCGTATATGACCGGCACTTATTTGGGCAAGAAAAAAGTACTTAACATTAGTGGCGGTATTATGAGTCAGAAAAATGCCCTCTGGACATTAGATGCAGCAAATCAAACTAAATTCCACAACATGCTTTTATGGTCGGCCGAAAGCTTTCTGGACACTCCTTTAAATCCGGAGTCGGGTAGTGCCATAACGGCTTACTTAGGTTATTACAACTACGATTTTGGCCCCAATTACATGCGTACGCTGGCGCAAATGAACCCGGCTGATGCCCGTTCTACAGACCCTAATTTAAGTGCCGTAAGTGGCGGAGGTAACGGCATTCCCATGATTGGTACCGGCCAAATTATTTATAGCCAGTTAGGTTATTTATTCCGCCGCGATTTACTAGGTGCCGACAATGGCCAGTTACAACCTTATGCTACTTTTTACCACGGTAAATTTGAGCTGCTAAACGGTCCTACTAATGTGTACGATATTGGACTGAATTATTTGCTTAGCGGGCAAAAAGCCAAATTTACTTTAGATTACCAGAATCGGCCTTACTACAATCTAAATCAGCGGGTAAGCGGCCGCCGGGGAGCTTTGGTGTTGCAGTACCAGTTATTTATTTAGAGTAAGTATAATTCCTAAACAGTAAAGCCGGCTCATTTAACCGGCTTTGCTGTTTAGAGGAAAGATTAAATAATATTTACTTCCGGGTGCAGCGTAATATTAAATTTTGCCTCTACCGATTTTATTATTTCGTGCGCCAAATCCCGGATTTGATTACCTTTTGCGCCGCCGTAATTTACCAGGACCAGCGCCTGGTCTTTGTGCACCCCGTAATTATCTATTTTTTTGCCTTTCCAGCCACTTTGCTCAATTAACCAGCCGGCCGGCACTTTTACCTGCCCGCCGGGAGCCGGGTAGCTGGGAATAGTTGGGAATTGGGCTTGTAAAGCGGCAAAAGCAGCAGGGCTTATTTCCGGGTTTTTAAAAAACGAACCTGCATTGCCAATGACCGCCGGGTCGGGGAGTTTGCTACGACGGATGCCACAAACAGCCTCGCTTACTGCCCGTAAACTAAGTTCTTGCACTTGCATTTGTTCCAGGGTACTTTTAATGGCTCCGTACGACGTATTAAAAACCGGCTCTTTCTGCAGTTTTAAAGTAACGTGGGTAACAATATATTTGCCTTTCAGTTCTTTTTTAAAAATGCTTTCGCGGTAACCAAAAGCGCATTTATCGGCATCGAAAAAGAATATTTCCCCGGTGCTTATTTCTACGGCTTCCAGGCTATCGAACACATCTTTAAGCTCAACCCCGTACGCCCCAATATTTTGTAAAGGAGCCGCACCTACCGTACCGGGTATTAACGACAAGTTCTCGATGCCGCCTAAATTTTTGTCTATGGTAAACACCACCAAATCGTGCCAGGTAACGCCGCCACCCGCTTTAACCAAGGCGTAATCTGCGGTTTCTTCTGTTATTTCTATGCCGCCAATTTTGTTTTGCAGGATGGTACCTTCAAAATTTTGGGTAAATAAAATATTGCTGCCACCACCCAGTATAAGCAAATTACTTTTATCTATGGTGGGGTTTTGCAGCAATGCCTGTAATTCCAATACACTTGTAAAGCTGGCAAATTGCCGGGCAATTACATCCATGCCAAAAGTATTCAGGTTTTTAAGCGGGTAATTTCTTTTTAATTCCATTTAGAGGTAGTAATCCAACGCAAAAATATAAACTAATTTGGCCCCAGTACTTTATTTAGCAGTGTTTAGTTCCGGATTGCATTAAGTGCTAACTAAACTTTTAGGTATTCCACCGTATAAAATTAACAGTTGTAAGACCTTAGCCCAGTAATTTACCCGAAAATAGGTAAGTTTGTTCTTTCTTATAACAATACAAATATAAGTTGCATGGCCGAGAAGTTTTTTGATATTATTGCTACTACCCAGTTTGGTTTAGAAGAAGTGCTGGCGCAGGAATTGGCCGACTTAGGGGCGCAAAATATAAAAATGGCTACGCGGGCGGTAGAATTTACCGGCGATAAACGCTTGTTGTATGCCGCAAATATCTGGTGCCGCACCGCCATCCGGATTTTAGTGCCTTTTGCTTCTTTTTACGCCCGCAACGAAGAAGACCTTTACCGGAAAGTAAGTCGCATTCAGTGGCAGGATTATTTAGCGGTAGACCAATCTTTTGCCATTAACGCCGTAGTTAGTAAATCTACTTTTCAGCACTCGTTGTTTCTGTCGCAACTTACCAAAGACGCCATTGTCGATCAGTTTCGGCATAAAACCGGCCGCCGACCCGATGTAAACGTAACGCAGCCCGATGTGCGGATTAACCTGCACATGCACGAAAACCAATTAACATTGGCCCTAGATGCATCCGGCGATTCTTTGCACCGGCGGGGTTACCGCCAGCAGACCAACGTGGCTCCTTTAAACGAAGTACTGGCCGCCGGGCTTATTTTATTATCTAACTGGGACCGGCAATCACCGTTTATTGACCCCATGTGTGGTTCGGGCACTTTGTTAATTGAAGCGGCTATGTTGGCTTATAATATCGCCCCGGGTTTGTACCGGCAAAATAATTTTGGATTTATAAACTGGCCTAATTTCGACCAAAAAATTTACGACCAGGTTATACAGGAAGCCCAGGCCCAGCGCTTACCCGAAACAGATTTGGAAATTATTGGTTCGGATATTGACCGCGATTACATAGAAGCTGCGCGCCAGAATATTACCCAGGCCCAGCTCGAAGACGAAATACGGGTGCGGGTCCGCGATATGCGCGAAGCCAGAGGCATTGGCGAAACCGGCGTGGTTATGCTGAATCCGCCTTACGGCGAGCGCCTGGGTACCGACGAAAAATCGATTAACGACTTGTACCGCGCCATTGGCGATACCCTAAAGACCAATTTTTCGGGCTACGATGCTTACGTTTTTACCGGCAACCTGGAGGCCGCCAAAAATATTGGCTTGCGCACTTCCCGCCGCATTCCGCTGTACAATGGCCCCATTGAATGCCGTTTATTAAAGTTTGAGTTATACCGGGGAAGTAAGAAACAAAATATTCCGGATTAGGTAAGGCTTACTCGTCGGTTGGTAAGGGCACAAACCAACGAGTAAACGTTTGTCCAAAATCAAATCTTAAGTTATGCTTGGGTTGTGCGAAGAGTTAGCGAACGGCACAAACCCACAGTAAGGAGTGAATAAAATCAAACAGACGGGGAGTTTAGAATGGCTAAACGCCGGCTCCTGATCTTGCGGATTAATAAAATCAGCATAATGAGTAAAAGCCAAAAAGGCCATAATTTAATAAAGCCATAAATAAAGGATAAACAGATTTCCCAACCCTGGGCTAAGGCATTTATAATGCTAGGAATAAAGGCATTATTTGGTGGTGTGTTTTTCGCGATGGGTTGGTAATAATTTACGATAATGGTGCTGTAAGCCACCTGGTTTTGTAAGTACCGTTGCCGGCCTTCGGTAGATTCTATTTCTTCCTGCAACGATTTTAGTTCGGTTTCAATAGCTAAAATATCTTTTACATTGCTGCCCCGCGCGAGCAAAGCCAGGTACCTTTCTTCTACTTTTTTCTTTGTTTTAAGCCGGGTAGCCACATCTATATATTCTTCGGTAACATCTTTAACCGAAATATTTTTGTAATCGAGGTAAATGCCTTCTTTGGCTAAATCATCAATTAAAGAATCAAAATTATTATCTGCTACCCGAATGGTTAGAGAGTTTTCCAGGTTGCCATTGGTTCTTTCTTCCTTTGCGTTGGAAATAATGGCTTTTCGCTGATGGATATAATGCTTTAAAGCCGTGGTACTTTCGGCGTAATCTTTTACTTGTATACGCAGGTAAGCATGCCGGATTACTTTTTCGGGCATTAAAGTCGCTTCATTCAGTTCTGTTATTCTTATTTCCTGATCGTAAGCTGGGTGGGAAGCTCTTAGTTCTGATTGTTCTTCGTACCGTTCAGCCCGATTATCAGGAGGGGCAGGTAAAGTAGTATAAATGGTTTCAGCCTGTTCGGCAGGAGTGTCTTCGGTATTAGCCTGGCAGCGGATAAACAGGGTAAGAAATAGGGCGATAATAGTTAGAAGTTTCATCTTTTCTATGATTTTAAAGTGGAATGAAACAGCGGCCTGGCCAGGTTGTGTTCTATCTAAAAGATGAGTTACGCTCTAAAATCCATAAGAAAACTACATACAATTTTTGATATATTTTTTGGTATAAAACAGAAGCGCCGGGCAAATTTACCCGGCGCTTCTGTTTGGTTTATGATTATTATTCTTTTACAACCTTCTAATCTGGGCACCAATGGCGTTTAAGCGTTGGTCGATGTATTGGTAGCCGCGGTCTATTTGCTCAACATTTTCGATTATGCTGCGGCCATCGGCCGAAAGCGCGGCAATAAGCAAAGCTACCCCGGCCCGGATATCCGGTGAGGTCATGGTAATGCCGCGCAGCGGAACCTGCCGGTTCTGGCCAATAACTGTAGCGCGGTGCGGATCGCAAAGTATAATTTGCGCGCCCATATCAATTAATTTATCAACAAAGAATAAGCGGCTTTCAAACATTTTCTGGTGGATGAGTACGGTGCCTTTGGCCTGCGTAGCGGTTACCAGGGCCACACTAATTAAATCGGGCGTAAAGCCCGGCCAAATCTGGTCGGCAATGGTTAAGATGCTGCCATCAATGTACGTGTCTATTTCGTAGTGGTCCTGGGCCGGAATATATATATCATCGCCTTGGAACTCCATTTTAATACCCAAGCGCTTAAAGGTATCCGGTATAATACCTAACTCTGATATTTGCGCATTTTTAATGGTAATTTCGGAACCGGTCATGGCGGCTAAACCCATAAAAGACCCAATTTCGATCATGTCGGGGAGCATGCGGTGCTCGGTGCCACCTAATTTTTCTACGCCTTCTATGGTTAATAAATTAGAACCAATGCCGGTAATTTTGGCGCCCATCCGGCACAACATTTTACACAACTGCTGCAGGTAAGGCTCACAGGCGGCATTGTAAATGGTGGTAATGCCTTCGGCCAAAACCGCACCCATAACAATATTAGCCGTTCCGGTTACCGAGGCCTCATCCAGAAGCATGTAAGTACCTTTTAATTTATTTGGCGCCGAAATATGGAAGAAACTATCCTGGGAATCGTAAGAGAAAGTAGCACCCAGTTTTTCTAAGCCAATAAAGTGGGTATCCATGCGGCGGCGGCCAATTTTATCGCCGCCCGGTTTAGGTAATTTGCAGGTGCCAAAGCGGGCCAGCATAGGGCCCATAATCATTACCGAACCCCGGATAGCCCGTCCTTGTGCCACATAAGCATCGGTCTGTAAATACTCCAGGTTTATGTCATCGGCTTGGAAAGTATACGTATCAGGTGCATTGCGGGTAACTTTCACGCCCAGGTCGGCAAGCATCTGAATTAATTTATTTACGTCGCGGATATCCGGAACATTCGAAATCTTAACCGGTTCGGCGGTAAGCAGTACGGCACTAATTATTTGTAAAGCTTCGTTTTTGGCACCTTGCGGATGAATATCACCCTGCAGCCGGTTGCCGCCTATAACTTCAAAAGAGGCCATTAATAAAGTTTTAAATTGTAAGTAATACGTTAATAGTAAAAGCTATTTAAAATCAAGATTTTTATAGCGTTTTACATGCGGGTTTTTTAAAAAAAAATTTAAAAAAAATGACCGGTTTTAACTTAGTAAAACCGGTTTCAGGTAAGGGCCAGCCGTTTAATTATTGCTTTCTCCGCGGGTTATTCTGCTGTTGGTTATTTTGCTTTTTCCGTTGGTTGTTTTGCTGGTTGTTCTGGTTAGAATAATTGTTGCTATTGCTGGTTTTAACATTCGAATCGAACAAATTATTGGCTTCTACATAAGCCAAATCCATATCCAGTTTGCCTTTCGATAATTCCCGCAGGTTATTCAGAATTATTTCGTCGGTAATATTATCGCGGTTGTAGGTTTTATACAGCGTTTTCATGAGTTTACCAATCGAAATAATAGCGTTTTCGCGTTCGGTTGGGTTTTCTAATGCAATGGCCCGCTGAATCAGGTGCTCTACATTTTTACCGTAGTGTTTATAGGTGGGTACCTGGGTAGGCAACTCCATGCGCTGGGGCTTATCGTTCAGGTATTCCATGGCGCTCAGCGGGTAAGGGCTATCTACATCCAGCTTAGCATCCGACATCACGTACAGGTGGTTCCATAACTTTTGCGGCGAATCCTGAATATCGCGCAGGCTGGGATTTAATTTGGCCATCAGGTTCACCAGCAAAGTAGCCATGCGGGTACGATCGGCTTTATCCGGAACGGTAAGAATGTATTTTACAATATTCTGGACATTGATGCCGTACTCGCGTAACAGCAACTCTTGTTTAAAAGATGAATTAGCAACCATATAGGTAAGGTTTAACGATCAAAGGTAATATTTTTTTTTAGATGCTGGACGTAAGATATTAGACACTAGATTTTTTCTTTAGGAAGAAACTTTGTTTTTATAATCTAGCGTCTAATATTTAGCGTCTAGAATCTACTCATGAATACGCAATTTGGCAAAGCTGAGGAGCAGGGTTTTTTCACCGGCTTCTTCAAACTCAATAATGGCTTTGGTGCTGTTGCCCTGGGTATCCATTTTGGCCACCACGCCAAAACCGAATTTGGGATGCTCTACGCGCATTCCGGCCTGGAGGTTAGAGGTGTCGCTGGGTACAAAATCGGCGGAGGGTACATAATTGGTAGCTTTTTTAGGTGCCGGCGCAATTAACGTAGGTTTTTTCTTCAGTACTTTATCAAAAGAACTTGGGGCTTCGCCGTACTGGAAATTCAAGAAAGCCGGTTCTATTTCGTCGATAAAGCGGCTCTTTTCGCAGGCCCGTAAATTGCCCCACTGGTATCGGCTGGTGGCATAGGAGAGGGTAAGGCGTTTTTCGGCGCGGGTAATGGCTACGTAAAACAAACGGCGTTCTTCTTCTAAATCGGCCCGGGAGTTTAGCATCATCTGGCTCGGGAACAGGTTTTCTTCCATGCCCACAATAAATACATTCCGGAATTCCAAACCTTTGGCCGAGTGAATAGTCATGAGGGTAACGTATTCGCCGTTATCTTCTTTCTTGGTATCAACATCGGTAATCAGGGCAATATCCTGTAAAAATGCCGAAAGGCTTTTGTCTTCTTTTTCCGGATCGTCTACGTATTCTTTAATCCCGTTTAATAGTTCCTGAATGTTTTCGTAACGTGCTACACCTTCAATGGATTTATCGGCGTACAAATCTTCGATAATACCGGATTGTTTCGCAATGTGCTTGGCCGCTTCAAAAGCATCGTCGGTTTCGGCCAGTACGGTAAAGCTTTTTATCTTAGTCGCAAAATCATCGATGGAGGTGCCTACCCGGCCACCCAGGAAATTACGGGCATGGCTAACCACTTCCCAAATGCTGTGGTTGGTTTCGTTGGCCGTAACAATTAACTTCTCTACGGTGGTGTCGCCGATACCGCGTTTGGGGTAATTGATAACCCGGCGCAGGGCCTGCTCGTCGTTGTGGTTTACAGTGAGGCGCAGGTACGAAATTAAATCTTTTATTTCTTTGCGCTGGTAGAAAGACAAACCGCCCACAATGCGGTATTTAATATTCATGCGGCGCAAAGCCTCTTCCATGGCGCGGCTTTGGGCATTGGTGCGGTACAGAATAGCAAAGTCTTCGTAAGAAAGGTGGTTGTTCATCTTTTCCTCGAAAATAGCGTTGGCCACCAGTTTGCCTTCTTCGTTGTCGGAGTTGGCTTTTATTACTTCAATCAGCGGGCCTTCTTCGTTGTCGGTAAAAACCGATTTGCGTAGCTGGGCTTTGTTATTTTTAATAACCGAATTAGCGGCCTGCACAATATTATTGGTAGAACGGTAGTTTTGCTCTAGTTTAAATATTTGCAGCTCGGGGTAATCGCGCTCAAAGTTTAAGATGTTCTGAATATCGGCACCCCTAAAAGCATAAATACTTTGGGCATCGTCGCCGACCACGCAAATATTACGGTCTTTGGCAGCCAGTTTACGCGTAATCAGGTACTGCGAGTAGTTGGTATCCTGGTACTCATCTACCATTACGTATTTAAACAAGTGCTGGTATTTGTTCAGGGCATCCAGGTGGTCGCGGAAGAGTACGTTGGTATTAAACAACAAATCGTCGAAATCCATCGCGCCGGATTTATAGCAGCGGTTCTGGTACGTTTCGTAAATTTTGCCAATTTTAGGGCGCAAAGCGGCTTCGTCGTCGGCCTGAATGGTGGCATCGTTTTTATATTGCTGCCAAGAAATAAGCTTGTTTTTGGCCGCCGAAATCCGGCCCAGTACTACGCCGGGTTTATACAATTTATCGTCCAGGTCCATTTCCTTTACAATATTCCGGATCAGGGTTTTGGAGTCGTCGGTGTCGTAGATGGTAAAGCTGCTGGGGTAACCAATTTTGGGCGCTTCGGCCCGTAAAATGCGGGCAAATACCGAGTGGAAAGTACCCATCCAGATATTTTTAGCTTCGCCGCCGGCCACTTTTTCAATCCGCTGGCGCATTTCCTTAGCGGCCTTATTCGTAAAAGTTAAAGCCAATATATTAAAAGGATCCACGCCTTTGTTTATCAGGTGGGCAATCCGGTAAGTAAGCACGCGGGTTTTGCCGGAGCCGGCACCCGCAATAATCATAACCGGGCCATCGGTTTGTTCTACCGCTTGCCGTTGTGAGTCGTTGAGTAATTTAAGGTAATCCATCGCTGCTGAGCTGTCGTCGTTCAAAAAAAGGAGGAACAAAGTTACAGATTTTACCCGCAACTCCCATTACTCTTAACAGCAAAACTAACGGATTCGTTTGCCATAAATTTTAAAGCGCAGGAACAATTAAGATATAAAAAAATAATTACTAATATTTTGTAGTATTACGAAATATTCGTAACATTATGACAACATCGTAGTATAAAGAGGAAATTAGATTCAGTTATGGAAAAACTAACACCCCAGGAAGAACAAGCCATGCAGGCTGTTTGGAAAACCGGCGAAGGCCACGTGAAATTATTTTTAGATAATATTCCAGACCCAAAACCGCCTTATACCACTTTGGCCAGCACCATTAAAAACCTGGAGAAAAAAAAATACCTGACCAGCCGCCTAGTAGGCAACGCTTATTTGTACCAGCCCGCTATTACCGAAAACGACTACAAAAAGAAATTTATGAGCGGCGTGGTGCAAAACTACTTTTCTAACTCTTACAAAGAGCTGGTTAATTTTTTTGTGGAGCAGAAAAAGCTTTCGCCGGATGAGCTGAAAGAGATTATAAATTTAATTGAGGGAAAAGATAAATAAACCTAAATAACTAAAGCCTTATGCCTGTTCTGTTCGCTTATCTGTTAAAAGTATCGGTAAGCCTGGGTGTAATCTATTTCTTTTACCGGCTGGTATTGCAAAACCTTACTTTTTATTCCTGGAACCGCTGGTACTTGTTAGGGTTTTCAATGGTGTCGTTTTTTCTGCCGCTCGTAAATATTACAGCACTAATTCAGCCCAACCAATATACAACTACCCGGCTGATTACTTATGTACCGGCCCTGGAAAGTTACACCACCCAACCTTTGCCTGGCCCGCCAGTACTGCCTGCTAATTCCGAAATAACAGCTATAGACCCCTGGTTAGTGCTTTTATTTATTTTCCTGACCGGAATATTACTGCTGCTGGTAAAAATGGGAGTGCAGTTGGTAAGTTACCTTCGTTTTAAAAAAACGGCGCAACTGGTTCTGGATGGCAGCATAAAAGTATACCAGGTAAACCAGCCGATAAATCCTTTTTCTTTTGGGCGGGCCGTTTTTCTGAACAAGAGCCTCCATACCGAGGCCGAATTAACCGAAATAATTCGCCACGAATTTGTGCACGTGCAACAAGGCCACACTTTAGATATAATCTGGGGCGAAGTAATGTGCATTTTAAACTGGTACAATCCGTTTGCCTGGCTGTTGCGGTATAGCCTGCGCCAAAACCTGGAATATATTGCGGATAACCAGGTGGTATTGTCCGGAATCAATAAAAAGCAATACCAGTATTTACTCCTTAAAGTTACCGGTGCGCCGGAGTTTTCCTTAACGAATCAATTCAGCTTTTTATCACTAAAAAAACGAATAGC
>NZ_JBMQUD010000048.1:0-77267 GCF_057359045.1 Adhaeribacter sp. | reverse complement strand
GTCGCCGGCCCAGGTCGCGAACGGATTACCGTTGAAGTTGATCGCACCGACCTTCTGATTGAGGCGATGATTGTTCCAGCCGTAACGGCCCTGAACGTAGTCAACCGCGGCCTGGCTGCGGTTTACTAAAAAAACATCTACTTCATAAATATAATTGGTGGTGGTATAAAAATCGCTGCCCCGGGTAGTAATGCGCTGTTCGTTGGTATTGAGTAAGCCCAAATCCATATTTTGCCATTGCAGCGTAGCACTTAATTTACCATCCATAAAAGATTTTTTTAAAGACAAGCTAGGCGTAAAGAAACGCGAATCTTCACCTTGCGCCGTTACCCTTTCGGATATATAGTTCAGGGTCCACTGCAGGTTCAGGGTAGAAGATAAATTAAACGTATTATTGGTATTGATAGAATAAACCAGGCTGCTGTTATTAACCGCTACCGCATTATTAAACAAATTACCTTTAATCGAATAATCGTACACATTGCCTCCCAAATAAAGCTTCCACCAAGCAGTTGGTTTTATATCTAAACCGGTTTCCAAGCCAAACTGGCGCGCCCGGCCAGCATTGGTATAAATCCGGCTAATAATGGTATCGGCGTAAACTTTATTTACCCGGTTCACAATATTATCGATGCCCTGGTAGTAAGCCGTAAAAAATACGGAGCCGGCTTTAAAATTTTTAATTACTCCCAATTCGGCCAGGTTAATAAATTCCGGTAACAGGTTGGGGTCGCCTTGTTCCAGTGTTTCGGAGTGTTCACGTTCGGGCAAGGGATTTAGGGCAAAATTGCTGGTGCGTTGCACCCGGCGGCTATAACCGGCCTTGGCTTTCCAGTTTTCGGTAAAAGTATAGAGTACATTGGCCGAAGGAAATAAATTACTTAAATTAAGTTCCAGCGGTTGTTCGTTGCGGATGGTTAAATCGCGCGCCGCGTACTCGTAACGCAAGCCGCCGCTATAATTAAGTTTATTTTGCTTGCCAGAATATTGCGCATATAAAGAATTAATTCTGTTTTGCAGACTTACCAAGCCGCTAAACTCCGGGTAAAAAATATACCGGTTGCTGCCTAAGCTTTTCTCGCGGTAAGAAAAATTGCCATCGTCTTTATGGTACCGGAACTGGTAGCCCGCCTCTAGTTTGCCCGGACCCAGCGTAGCCGCATAATCTATTTTAAAGCGGTAACCCCGCAGAGGTCGGTCGGTGGTGGTTTCGGTGTATTGTAAAGTGTCGGCGGTTTCGGCGTTACGCAGGTTGCGGTTTTTAGTATAGCCCGATAGGTTGTCGTTTTCAATAAGGCCGGAAACCGCCAGCGTAGCTTTATTTGCAAACGTATGGTTATAATCTAAGTTAGCAATGGTAAAAGTACCGTGCCGCCGTACCAAGTTAGAGTTAAAATAATTGCTACGGCCAACTATTTGCCCGGTTGCCAGATTGGTATTGGTGTTGGTGTAAAAAATATCGGCTAGGCGGTATTCGGTACGGGTTCCATTATAAATACCGGCGTTAAGGCTATTATTTTTATTTATGCTGTAGGTAACCACGCCCCGTACCGAGTGGTTGTACCTATCCTGGCTGCGCTCGCCAACCGAAGGGAAATGCGTATACCGGTTGCCAATGGTGGTATTTACATCGCCTACCCGGCGGCCGGCAATATCGTTGCGCAGGTAACTGCCACCTACCGAAATATCCCATTTGTTTTGCCGGAAATTAAGCGTAGCATCGGCTCCGTAACGTTTCGGCGATTCGGCGTTGTTGTAATCTTCTACGCTGGGTAAACCCACTTGCACATTGGCCAACACGCCAAAGCCATTGTTAGCCCCGGTTTTAGTGGTAATATTTATAATACCGGCGCGGCCGTCTGGGTCGTATTTGGCCGAAGGCGCAGTAATAATTTCTACATTTTCAATGGCGTTGGCCGGAATTTGGCTTAAAACCTGGGCCGCATCGGATTGTACTGGCTTGCCGTTGAGGTAAACAATAAAGCCGGTAGAGCCCCGCATGCTTATTTCGCCCTGGGCATTTACCGATACCGAAGGCATATTCCGCAGCACATCAATACCGGTGCCGCCCGTAGCCGACTGAAACTGATTGGCGCTGTATACTTGTTTATCGATCTGGTGGTAAACGGTGGCTTTTTGGCCGGTTACCTGAATTTCCTGTAAGAGCTTGGTGCTAGGTGCCAGCAGAATATCTCCTACATTCAGGTTTTGGTTTTTGCTTAAAGTAATATTATCTACTTTTTTATCTTCGTAGCCCAAAAACTGGAATTGCAGGTAATAATTGCCGGCGCTTAATTTTTCGAGGTAAAATTTCCCGTTTTCATCGGTTAAGGCGCCAGTCAGCATTTTGTTCTCGGGGGTGCTGTAAATCGTAACGGCCGCAAAACCTATGGGCTGGTTTTCTTTACTATCCCGGACAACACCCGTAATAGAACCCGATTGCGCAAATGATTTAAGTAAAACCACAGAAAGCAGGAACAGGAGACTAAAGACTTTTTTCATTAACTAAATTTAAGCTGATAAATAAGTACAAAGGAAAGATTTTTCTAAAGTTAAACTTGGTATATAAAGTGATTAATTCGGTATAAATCGAAACTGTTTTATAAAATGGATAATGTAATGAATAATACACAAAGCTATTTAATGTTGGCACTAAATTTCTTAGGAGATAAGCCGGTGAATTTTTTGAAAAACTTGGCAAAATGAGAAGAATCGTGGAAGTTTAACCCGAAGGCTATTTCAGAAACACTTTTGTTTGTATAAAGAAGTAACTTTTTAGCTTCTAAAATAACTTTTTCGTGAATCAGGTCGCTGGCTGTGCGGTTAACGGTTTTCTGACAAATATCATTTAAATATTTAGGCGTTATATGCAACAGATCGGCATATTCCTGTACTTGCCGCTTTTCTATAATATTCTCATCCAGGGCAATCTTAAATTGTTTAAACTTTTCAGACAGAGAGAACAAAACATTCGCCTCGGTGGGGTTTATAAACTGCTTTAACTTAATGCTAATAATGCGCAGATAAGCTGCGGCTATACTTTCGCCGTCTGGGTTAGAGTCGTTTTGGTATTCACTGATTATTTTCTCAAATAAATCTAGTATACCCGTGGCTTCGTTTTCCGGAATAGCATAACCGTTTAAGAAATAAGCCAGATTTGTAAAAAGGTTGGGGTCAATTTGTTGCTGCAATAAAAAATCGTACCGGAACATAAGCACAAAGCCTTTGGGTACCTGGGTAAATTCCCAGCAATGAATCTGGCCGGGCTGAATAAAATAGATAGCATTAGGATGTACTGGAAGTTTTTGTAAATCAATGGTATGCCAACCAGCCCCTTGGGTCAGGTAAATAATTTCGAAATAACTTTTATGGCCGTGGGGTTTGGTAGCTTTTATAACTTCTTTCATCCGGCTAATTTTAATATTTAAGCCAGTTTCAATTTTATTTTTTAGTAATAGCTCGCTTACCATATCTTGTATTAAACCATACAAATTAAGAAATATCACTTACCTAAAGTAATAATTTATACCTCGTACTATAACAAATAGCCAAAGCAGGTAAATCTAATGTAGTTGTAAGTAATATATTTTTAGCTGCTCCTATTATAAAGGAAGATATTGGCTATATAGGTAAACCAATAAACAGCTATCAAAATCAGAAATGAAGTTTTAATTTTTGGGTAAGCCCTGTCCAATGTACGCTTAATTACGGTAGAAGTACATTTTATATCTAATCCATTACTTGTAGCTGCCCCATCTGTACCAGGCACGGATGCATTAATTCATTCAGGCTTGGTTTCGGGAGAATGGTTTATTAATTTTGCAGGCTCAATAAGTTAAACCCATGAAGGTTATTAATATTACTTTTAAGTTTGCCGATGGCCAGCCCGACCAAAGCCACATTGCGGCGGAAGGAGAATCGGTACTGGACATTGCGCTGAACAATGCTATAAAATTGCAACATAACTGTGGCGGCGTATGTGGTTGCAGCACCTGCCATATTTATGTAGAAGCCGGTATAGACGATTTACCGGAAATTTCGGATAAGGAAGAAGATTTTATTGACCGGGCCGTTGACCCCAGGCTTAACTCGCGGTTGGCCTGCCAGTGCGTAGTGCAGGGCAACGAAGATTTAGTAGTAACCATACCGGAGCAGGATTTTCTGGGGCACTAAGAAACTGCCAAATTACCCAATTACCACAGGTACCGGGTTAACTTAAGAAAATAGTTAATACCCAAGCCAAATAAGTACGAGCCACCCGATTGACAAAGATCAACAGCCTGGCAATCTTAATAAAATATTTAAAACACTATAAGATATAAAGATGAGCAACAGTTATGAGCCACCCATGAACTGGAACGACCATGAAGATATTGCCATGGCCTTGTACGAAAAATTTGGGGATGAATTTGATGAGTCTAAAATTTACCGCATCCGGTTTACCGATTTACTGGAATGGGTGCTGGCTTTAGATAATTTTGAAGGTACCCGCGACGGCGCCAACGAAGGGCACCTGGAGCAAATTCAGGCCAAATGGGTTTACGAGTGGCGCGATAACCAATAAGCCAAACGAACCTTCATTTGCCTCCCGAATAAACAATTTAATGGCAGATAAATTATTTACAAGAATAAGTTATCTGCCATTTTTCTTTCTGGCGCCAGGCTTTTATCAACCTATTTAACTATGCGGTAAACGCTGGTTTTAGCAGCGGCCGTCACGTAAACAGCATATCCGTTTTATAAACCCATTTTACCCGGAGGTAACAACTCCTGTTCTAATATTATGCAGCATCATCCTTCTTTAGATTTAAGTAAAGTAAAAGCATTTATTCTGGATGTAGACGGCGTGCTAACCGACGGAACTTTATTAGCTTTGGCTTCGGGCGAACAGGTGCGTAGCTTTAATATAAAAGATGGTTTTGCCATTCGGCACGCCATTAAAAAAGGCTACCGCGTAGCCATTATTTCGGCCCGGGAAGAAGAAGGCGTGCGCAAGCGACTACAATCTTTAGATGTAACGGATATGTATTTGGGCACTGCCGATAAACAAGTGGCCTTTGCGCATTACTTGGCTAAATATAATTTACAGCCTGCCGATATTGCTTATATGGGCGATGATATACCCGATTTAAAAGTAATGCAGCAGTGCGGAGTTGCCGCCTGCCCCGAAGATGCCGCTCCCGATATTATTTGGGTAGCCAATTATATTAGTAGCAAACCGGGTGGCAAAGGCGCTGTGCGTGAGCTAATTGAGGCAGTTTTAAAGTGGCAGCAAAAGTGGTGAAAAAGGGGCTAACAGTACTATTTTCAAAAAAGTTCAAAAAGATCTTGAAAAAGTTGCTTTAAAATAAAATACTCCTATATTTACGAGATATTTTAATTTCAAATTTTTTAATTTTTATGAAAACAGGAACAGTAAAATTCTTTAATGAATCAAAAGGCTACGGATTTATTACAGACGACATTAGCAAAGAAGACTTCTTTGTACACGTTACGGGTTTGAATGGCATCCAGATCCAACAAAACGATAAAGTTGAGTTTGATACCCAAGAAGGTAAAAAAGGCATCAACGCCGTTAATGTAAAGAAAGTTTAAGGCTCACCTATACATCCAACAACGTTATTTAAAAGCTCCTTCCCCGGAGCTTTTTTTATTTAGGTACATTTAAAGTAGCTTTGTTCTAAATCGGTTGCCGCTATACACTGGGCTATATTTCTCCTGTTTCACTTGAAAAAAGTTTTTAATTTAATCCGGTTACCTAACCTGGTAATTATTGGCCTGTGCCAGGTACTGGTACAGGTGTGTTTGCTGCAACCGGCGGTGGCGGTATCCGAGATACTGCAAACCGAAAGATTTTATTTACTACTGCTAGCTACCTTTTGCGTTTCGGCGGCCGGCTACATCATCAACGATTATTATGATATAAAAATAGATGCTATTAACAAGCCCCAACGCCTGGTAGTAGGCAAAGGTGTAAATCGCCGGCAAGCCATTCTGGCCCACATGATTTTATCGGCTATGGGGGTAATTGTTGGGTTTACTTTGGCTTGGCCAGTAGGCTTAATTAATGCGGGTGCCGTTTTGCTTTTGTGGGGATACTCGGCGCAATTAAAAAAAATGTTGTTACTGGGCAACCTGGTTATCTCTTTTTTATCGGCTACCATGTTGCTGGTAGTAGCGGTAAATTTGGGCGTCGATAACAAGGCTGTTTGGGCTTACGCCTTATTTTCCTGCATTATCTCGCTTATCCGGGAAATAATTAAAGATATGGAAGACGTGAAAGGCGATGCCCGCTTTGGCTGTCGCACGTTGCCTATTGTGGTGGGCATACCTAATGCCAAATGGGTACTTTACTTTTTACTAGCTATTTTTTACCTAACGGTTATATCGGCTATTATTTACCGGTGGCACGATTGGTTATTTTGTGCTTATATGCTGTTGCTGGTAATTGTACCTTCTATCATATTCTTCCTGAAAATCAGAACTGCCGACCGTAAAAAAGATTTTTCAAGGTTAAGTAATTGGTGTAAAGGTATTATGCTGGCCGGTATTTTATCGATGCTCTTTTTCCGGTAACACTAGTCTTTTTTTATTTCTAAACAATTTTAGAAATAGTTTAATTTATACTTGGTATAATGCTAGATAATCGCTTTTTCTTTTTATATATTAAGTATTCAGCATAAACTTAAAATACCCGCTACTTTACTACTTGCCGGCATTTACTGCGGTTGTGTTGCCTAATTTTATTTAAGCTTGGTGTATGAAAAAACTGTTATTCACCTTATTCATTTATCTGGGTTGGGCATACCAATGTGTGGCTGGCTATCCGCCGCCCGATAGTACCCAAAAACAAAAAAAGTTAAGTATTACGCCTTTTCCGGCTTTATTTTCCTCGCCCGAAACCGGTATAGGTTACGGGGCGTTGGTGGTACCGGTGTATAACTTTGGGCAAGATTCTTTAACCCGCAACTCAAACGGGCAGGTGTTGGCGTATTATACCCAGAAAAAGCAATCGTCGGTACAACTGAGTTATAATATTTATACCAACCACGAGAAGTTCATTATTAACGGCAATGCCAATTTCTACGATTATCCTATTCAATATTTTGGTACCGGCAATGCCAACAACAACGCCAAAGATTACACCATTGTAGATTATAAATTATTGTATTTTCAGAACCGGGTGCTGCGGCAGGTCAGAAAATATTTATTTGCCGGTGGTGTTTACCATATAAATAAAATTTACGATATCAGTTCTACCGCCAACAGCAAAATTTACGACCGCCCGGCTAGTGAGCTCGATGGCAGTATAACCTCGGGTTTAGGGCCGGTTTTACTGTACGATAGCCGGAATAATCCGTTAAATAGTACCCGCGGTTTTTACGCCTCGTTTACTTCTTTGCTCAGCCGCAAAGGTTTAGGTAGCGAATTTGGCTTTACGCGTTACGCTTTAGATGTACGCAAATTTATTCCTTTAAGTGAAAAGCAGGTTTTGGCATTCCAGGGTTTAGGCCGTTTTCATGGGGGACAAGTGCCTTTTCGGGAACTAGCCTTAATGGGTGGCGGCGGTGGCGGTGCCGAAGCCGGCGGCATGCGCGGTTTTTTTAAAGGCCGTTACCGCGATCGCGAAATGATAGCCTTGCAAACCGAATTTAGGCAGCAGGTTTTTTCGCGGGTAGGTTTTGTGGTATTTGCCGGTGCCGGCGAAGTAGCGCCCAGGATGAATGCTTTTAACACCGATAATTTGCGGTATGCGGGCGGCGGCGGTATTCGGCTAATGTTAAACCGCAAAGAGCGGCTCAATATCCGGATTGATTACGCAGTAGGTACTAATGGCGCCAGTGGCTTGTATTTTGATATTGGCGAAGATTTTTAATGAAAGCGTGTAAAGAGCCTGTACTAAACATAAAACTTAATTTAATAAGCAAAGTATGTTGTTAGAGCCGGTTCAAATTTTGGTTAATGGAATAAATATTTATTTAAGACATACCAGTCAAAACCGAAACGTGCGCTTATATTTATTAAATTTATGTTGCCGTAGTTTTTAATTTATAGTAAGGAAAGAAGTGCTTGTAAAAACCCGGGGAATTGTATTAAATTTTATCAAATTTAGGGAAACCTCTATTATTGCCCGGGTATATACCGAAGAACTGGGCCTGCAGACCTATATTGTAAACAGTGTCCGGCAAAAATCTACCACTTCCCGCATAGCCTTGTTTCAGCCGTTTACGCTACTCGATATGGTGGTGTATACTTCGGCCCGCGGCGGCATTACCCGCATCTCAGAATATAAAGTGAGCTACCCGTATACTTCTATTCCGTACGACATCCGGAAGAGTAGTATTTTATTGTTTCTGGCCGAAGTAATTTCTTATACCATAAAAGAGGAAGAAGAAAACCACCCGTTGTTTACATATATGTACCAGGCTATGGTCTTCTTCGACCAACAAACCGAGGGCTTTGAAAATTTTCATTTAATATTTCTGCTGCAGCTTTCTTTCTTTTTGGGTTTTGGCCCTACGTCCGGCGCCGATGTAACTTCGCAGGTGGCTTTTGCCGGCAGTCAGCAGTTTATTGGTGGGCGGCCGGCCGTTATTCATTTTCAGCTATTCGAGACGCATTTAGACGCTTTGCTGCATGAGCCGGAAACGGCCCAGATTCCCAATGGCAAGGTACGCCGCGAATTGTTGCAGATTATTATTAAATATTACCAGTTACACGTAGAAAAACTCGGCGAAATTAAATCGTTGCAGGTTTTATCAGAAGTGCTGGCCGAATAAAAAAGCCTTATTCCGGCAGAAATAAGGCTTTTTTAGGTTTGTATCAGTTTTTAAATGAAATCAGTTCCAACTCAAAAATTAAATCAGTATTGGGCGGTACTTTGTACTGATCATCGTCGGCTTGCAGGCCGGCGGCTCCGTAGCCCAAAGCAGCAGGTACTACCATTACCAACTTGGTGCCGGCGGGTATTAGCAGCAATATTTCTTCCCAGGCCGGTATTAATTCGTTTTTACCAAGCCGTAATTTTAGCGGTTTACCATCTAACGACGACGAATCGAAAATGTGCCCGCTTTTAAATTTACCGGTAAAGTTTACGGTTACTTTAGCGCCTTTAGCGGGCGTAGCCCCCTGGCCGCGTTCTAAAATTACGTATTTAATACCAGAGGCAGTTATGGTAGTATCGGATTGCGCCCAGGCTTTGCCTATCGCTAACCAAAACAAAACGGCTACCAGCGCTGCCCGGAACATTATTTTACCTCTAATATGGTTAATTCGTAAACCGTAACAGAAGAATATTGCCCGTAACCCATTAATGCTGGAATGATAATAATGGCTTTTTCGCCGTTTTGCATCAGCAGCAAGCCTTCGTTTAAGCCCGTCAGATTATTACTCGAACCAACCAGAAAAGAAGCTGGCTGGCCGGAGTCATAAGTCGATTCTTGTTTCTGGCCGTAAATATCCCGGATAATATAATGTGCTTTAACGGTATTGCCCCGCTTAATGGGGGTACCATTGCCGGCAACTTGCGGAATATAATATACGCCCGAAGATTGCCGTTGGGCATTCTGAATATTATTATCGGTTATATACTGTTGGATAGCTTTCTCGTCCCGTTCATTTATCTGATCAAACCGTTCAGAATAATCGTCTTTACACGCCGGTAAAAAAACGACGGTGCAAAAAAGCGCTAATAAATAAATTAAATTGCTTTTGAGGTAGCGCATAGTTATTAAGGATTTCTGGCTTCGATGAGCTCAATTTCAAAAACAAGAATAGTATTGGGGGCAATGTTGCCCTGGGGTTGCCCACTAGCTCCGTAGGCCAAACCCGAAGGCAGGAAAAAACGCCCTTTACCACCTACTCTAAGCATAGAAACACCTTGCTGGTAACCGTAAATACCGCCATTAGAGCTCCATAACTGGAAATCATACGTTTGCTTGCCGTAGGAGCTTTGCAGTTCAGCACCGTTTAAATTAAATAAGCGGTAATGGGTTTTAACAATTTGACCTGCTACGGGTTGTACACCGGTACCTAACGTTTGTTCTTCGTAAAACAAACCGGTTTTGGTACTTTTGGCCGTAATATTATTCGCATTTAAATGCTGCTGAATTAACACGGTATCAATACCTATTTGCCGTTTAAAAGCTTCTTCTTGCTCAAGAGCTAGTTGGTCCAGGTTGCTGTCGTCTTTCATACAACCCGAAAATGAGAAAGAAAAAATGGCCAGCAGTAGTCCGGTGAAAAATAAGCTACTGCTCCGCTGTAATTTTTTAGAAAAAGGTAAGGTACGCATGTTAATTAAATTTATTGTTGTGGATTAAATTGCGGTTGCATGTCTTGGGCCGACATTTCCTTTACATCCACTAACTCCACATCAAAACGTAGTACAGAGTTAGCTGGAATGCCTGGACTTTCCTGCGGACCGTACGCCATGGTTGAGGGAATTAATAAAGTGGCTTTACTGCCTTTGTTTAATAAAGCTATGCCTTCATCCCAGCCCCGGATAACCGCGCTTTGGCCTAACGGAAATTCTATTGGCCGGCCATTTTTCTTAGACGAGTCAAATTCTTTACCGTCGAGGGTAGTGCCAGTATAATTTACCGATACCATTTTGCCCGGTTCTGCCTTTGGTCCGTTGCCCTGTTGGGTTACAACGTAATAAAGACCCGTACTAGTCTTCTGAGGTTGCATGCCTTTTTCTTTTATATATTTTTGAATAACGGCATCGTCGGTTTTATTTTGTTTATCCATATAAGCCGTCATGGCGTTTTGCTGGTCCATCATGGCTTCTTGCTGGCTCATTACTTTTTCAGCCGAAATGAAAAACGTTAATAAAGAGCCTTTCTGAATAAACGGTGGCAGGGGCTGCCGGAAAGTTTTGGTGAAAAGAGAATCAGCGTTTATTTTAAATACTCCGCTGTCGCCGGGAGCCAAAGCGGCAAAAGCTTCTTCTAAACCACCTTTAAAAGATGGCTTCATTACCGGAATCCAGAACGGCATGCCTTTCGAGTAAGAATCCATTAATACCGAGTCTTTTTTGCTTTTGGCAGTTATGCCCTGGTATTTCATGTGCATGCGCACAATCTGGCCTTCTTTGTTTAGTTTAGTGGTGTCTTTTAAGCTCGGCATATCTTTGGCGGTGTATTTGCCGTCTTTATCTTTGGTAAAGAGCTTGTATTCTAAACCGGTTTCTGATTTTTTAAAGCTGCCGCCCTGATTATTGCAAGCCTGAAAAGCGAGCAAGCCAGCCAGTGCCGGCACTATTAAAAGAGATTTCTTTAACATTGGGTTTTTAATTATTTAAAGTTTATTGGTTTTGAACTAGTTGTTGCTGGTATTCTGGTAATAAGCTAATAAATTTTCGTACTGTTTCGTCGAGCGGTAAATAAGAGATGCCGCCGGCCGCGTTGCGGTGGCCACCGCCATCAAAGTGTTTGCGGGCAAAGTCATTTACCGAAAATTCGCCTACCGACCGGAAAGATATTTTTACGGCTGAGCCCCGGTCTATGATAACGGCGGCAAAAACCACCCCTTCCATAGATAAAGCAAAATTTACGAGACCTTCGGTATCGCCGGTTTTAGAGTCATATTCTTTTAATTCGGCCGCACTTATGGCAATGTAAGCCGTTTTAAACTCCCGTAGTACAGTCAGTTTATCTTTGAGCACATAACCTAAAAAGCGTAAACGCGATTCGGTGTGGCTATCGTATATTAACCGGTGAATATTAGAGGTATTAACACCAATGTGCAGGAGTTCGGCAATAATAAGGTGCACGTTGCGGGAGGTGCTGGGGTGCCGGAAAGAACCCGTATCGGTCATAATGCCGGCATACAGGCATTCGCCAATTTTAACATCAATCAGTTCCTGGTCGCCTAAATCCCGGATTACTTCAAATACCAGTTCGGCAGTAGCCGCGGCCGAAGTATCAGAAAAAACAATATCGGCAAAATTTTCGGGTTCCAGGTGGTGGTCAATGAGTACTTTTTTAGCCGGCGCCTGCCGGATGTACTCGCCCATTTCGTTGATGCGGCTCAGGGCCGAAAAATCAAGACAAAAAATAACTTCGGCCTGATTGATGAGTTTCTGAACGAGTTTACTCTTTGCTTCTGAGTAGATAATAACATCTTCGTTGCCTGCCATCCAGTTTAAAAAATCTGGATAATCGGAGGGTGTAACTACGGTTACCTGGTGACCTTTCTTTTTCAGATAACCAGCTAAGCCTAATGAAGATCCCAGTGCATCGGCATCAGGTTTATGATGCGTAGTAATCAGGATCTGTTTTGGATTCGTAAGTAGCTCGGCAAGAGCAGCAATATTATGCATTATTCGCTTAAAAAGTGCCCGTTTTATATCAGGTACAAGACACAAAATTCAGCATTAATAACTTCTAAAACAAAAAAATAATTCAATCAGGATTTATTCGGGGCAAATGGCATTTACTATTTTAGCCGAAACAAAAGAAATTACCGAAAGAGTATTACTTTTGCACCGCATTTGGCCGGGGGGAAGTTATATTTTATTGCCGGTTGGGTTTATTACCCGTACAAGCTACAACCCAACGAACAAAGCCCAAAAAGTAAAATATAAAAACTTAAATTAAAATAAAATTAGACAATGGCATCAAACAGAACATTTACCATGATTAAGCCCGATGCGGTGCAGGATAACCACATTGGCGCCATAACCCAGATGATAGAAGCCGATGGTTTCCGGGTAGTAGCAATGAAAAAGACCCGCTTAACTCCCGAAAGAGCCGGTAAATTTTACGAAGTGCACAAAGAGCGGCCTTTTTATAACGATTTAGTTACGTACATGAGCTCTGGCCCAATTGTGGCCATGATTTTAGAAAAAGATAATGCCGTAGCTGATTTTCGGAAATTAATTGGAGCTACCAACCCAGCCCAGGCCGAAGAAGGAACTATCCGTAAAAAATACGCCAAATCGGTAGAAGCCAACGCGGTACATGGTTCTGACTCTGATGAGAATGCCCAAATAGAAGGCGACTTTTTCTTTGGTACCGACGAGCAGTTTTAAGCAAATAAATTAATAATGGAAGCGAAAGCCTTCTGGTTATACCGGAAGGCTTTTTTATTTTATGCAAAACGGCTGCGTTAGTAAATAATGCCATAAATATTGGTGCGCCTTTAGGGTACGGTTGCGTCAGAAATAGGCTTTAATGGCAAACAAAACGGCATTGATAAAATTTAGCGGGCGTGGTGTTAGGTAATGTAGGATTAAAACGGCCAGGAGTATATTGTAAATGTGCTATTTATGTACTCCCGGTACCCGTTGTAGTACCCGTAAAAACTGATTTTTAAGCATAAAATTGCTTATTTTGGGAAAGTAAGTAGCCGTTCATAAATATGGCTGCATCTTTAATATTTGCTGTAAATAAATCTTTGTCTTCTAGTTTCTTAGCTATGTTTATTTCTTTTATAACCAGTGCCAAACAGGTAGTAGCTGGTTTAATTTTAGCCTTACTTCTGGTGGCCTGCCAAGGTAAACAACCCAAAACCTTAACCCAAGCCGATAAAGTTGCCGAAACGAAAAAGCTGAACGACTTTTTTGAAGAAAAATTTAAGCAAATGCTGGCGCGTAACCCGGAGTACGAGTCTTATGTAGGTGGCAAAGAAAATTACTATAAATGGACTGACCGCTCTGATGAGCACGCCCAGGCCGAACTGGAATTTACCAAAGCCACCCTGGCCCAACTCCACGAAAACTTTAACTACGATGCGCTCGACGAACAAGGGCAACTCAGTTATAAAATGTACGAGTACACGGCCCAGCAAGAAATTAATAATTTTAAATACCGCTTCCACAATTACCTCGAAAACCAGATGTCGGGCTTGCATTCTGATTTGCCGGCTTTTTTAATTAATATTCATCAGGTAACCGACGAAAAAGATGCCCGCGCCTACATTGCGCGTTTAAAAAAGGTAAATACCTTGTTCGAGCAGCACCTGGCGGGTTTAAAAGTTCGGGAAGAGAAAGGAATTATTCCGCCGCAGTTTGTTTTTCCGATGCTATTGGAAGATTGCCGCAACTTGTTGCAAGGTCAGCCTTTCGATAGCACCGGCACGCCCAGCACCTTACTCGCCGATTTTACCACCAAAGTAAATGACTTAAAAGGTTTAACCCAGCCCCGCAAAGACAGCCTGATTGCAGAAGCAAATAATGCCCTTTTAACTTCTGTAAAACCAGCTTACGAGAAATTAACGGCTTATTTTAATTATTTAGCGCCCCAAGCTCCGGTAGAAGGTGGTGCCTGGCAATTTCCGGAAGCCAATGATTTTTATAAATCGGCGTTGCGCGCTACTACCACTACCAATTTAACGGCCGAACAAATTCATGAAATCGGGTTAAAAGAAGTGGCCCGTATTCAGCAGGAAATGCGGGCTATTATGCGTAAAACCAATTTTAAACCCGATAGTCTGCCGGCATTTTACGAGTTTATGCGCACTAATAAGCAATTTTATTACCCCACTACCGCAGACGGCAAAAAAGCTTACCTGAAACAGGCAACGGCTATTATAAATAACATGAGAGGGCGGCTGAACGAATTATTTATTACCCAACCACAAGCAGGCATAGAAGTAAAAGCCGTAGAAGCCTTCCGGGAAAAATCGGCGGCGGGCGCTTTTTACGAGCAACCCTCTTTAGACGGAAAACGGCCCGGCCGGTATTACGTTAATTTATTTACCCTCGGCGACCAACCCATTTACCAGATGGAGTCTTTGGCTTACCACGAAGGTATACCGGGCCATCACATGCAAATAGCTATTGCCCAGGAGCTGAAAAATATACCTAAATTCCGGACTTTAGGCGGTAACACCGCTTATGTAGAAGGTTGGGCCCTTTACGCCGAACTGGTGCCCAAAGAAATTGGCCTCTATCAAGACCCTTATTCCGATTTTGGCCGCCTGGCTAACGAAATATTTCGGGCTTGCCGGTTGGTAATTGATACGGGTATTCATCAGAAAAAATGGACCAAGCAACAAGCCCTGGAATATTTTATCCGGAATTGCCCCAGCCCCGAAAACGACTTGCGCAAAGAAGTAGAACGCTATATTGTATGGCCCTCGCAAGCCACTGGCTATAAAATAGGTATGCTTAAAATATTGGAATTGCGCGAGCAGGCCAAAAAAGAATTAGGTAGTAAATTTAATCTGCGCGAATTTCATGATGTTGTGCTCACGAACGGGGCTTTGCCACTCAATATTCTGGCTGAGCAAGTAACCCAATGGATAAAACAGAAACAGGCAATTAAACCTACGAGTTAAATATTTTAAGTAAGTAATAAGTTGTAGGTTATAAGTAATAAGCTCTTTTAATATTGCTCCTAATAAATAATGGAGGATAAATCCGTTCTGTTATTTAACTCCGTCATGGCTAAAACTTAAACCATGACGGAGTTAAAGCTATTAGCGTTACAGGTTAATCCCGTAAGGTTGTTACTTTAGGCAAATCTTCTTCTTCTTTTTTACCTCTAAATACCCGGGCAATCCAGCGGGGCAGGAATATAGAACCCAGCACCAAGTATAAATAATACGTAACAATGCGGTAAAACAGTAGAATTAATACCAGCAGCGATGGCCCGATAAAATCCTGGAAAAAAACTTTAAAAGTGGCTTCCACAATACCCGCTCCGCCGGGCGTAACGGCTACTAACAACACTACTTTCCAGACAAAGTTACGGGCAAAAATAAGCAGGTGCTCGTTAAACGAAATCGGCAGAAAAGCCGCAATAATACAGCTTACCACGTAGTAGCGGGCCGTCCAGACGAAAGCCGTAGAAATAGCCGCATGAAACCAGTAGTTCCAGGATTTGCCTTTTATTTGCCGCGAGGCCCAGACCAGCTCGTTACCGTGTTTAAACGCCGACTGCCGCCAGCGCCGTAAAAACGGGAAAGAGGTAATGCGCAGCAAAAGGCGCTTTACGGCTTGTGGCCTAAAAAACAAGGCATACATCATTACAAAAGCATAAATGCCCATCAGCACATAACTGATAATAAAAACTACTTCCAGACTGGAACTTACCGAGAAACTAAGCCCCGCTACATCCGGGAAAATAGCCCCTTGGGTGGCCAGTAATACAATGGGGGCCGCAATCAGGAAATAAAGATTATCCAGCATGGCCGTTACCATAACGTACGCCAGCGATTTGCCCAATGGTACCCCTTCTTTGTTTATAATAAAAGTAGCCACCGTAGAGCCACCTACTACCGAGGGCATTACGCAGGAGGCAAATTCCCAGAGCATAATTACATCTATACTTTGCCGCCAACTCAGGGCATTTTCGGTGATGTGTTTAATGCGGTACATATAGCCAGCATCGCGCACAACCAGTACCACAATGGTTATAAACAGCCAGTGCAGTTTGGCATCTAACAAAGCGCTCAGGTTGGCGGCCGCCGGGTCGCGGTATAGCATATAGCCCACCACACCTAACCCGATAAAAACCGGGATAAGAATACGACGGGTAGAAAAATTCTCTAAAAGTTTTTTGCGGTTCTGATCCATTTAGGCGGCTTGGTTCTCCTCAAATGGAGTAATACGGAAATTATTGAAACCATCGCTAATCTTAATGCTGATAATATTTAACTGCAGCATATCCAAGATAGCCAAGAAGTTGAAAATCAAGCCAATCTTGTCGGGGTAAGCCCCGATAATCTGCGTGAAATCTATGCCGCCTTCGGTAGTTACCCGGTTTATGATGTAGCTCTTCTGGTCTTCGATGGTATAAGGGTAAGTATAAACGGTATGCTTGGGGCGGTTTTGTTCTTCTTCGAAGCGGCCCATGACGTTCTCGAAAACCCGCATGAGTTTATACAGGTTTAAATCCTGGAGTTCGTAATCGAGGTTGCTCCGTTTGGCAATCAGGGCCAGTTCGTCCGGAATATTTCCGCGCGACTCCATCATAAGCCGCCTTTCTTCCAGACGGGCAATTTCGCCGAGTACATTTTTGTATTTTTTATACTCGAGCAGGTGCTGCACCAATTCCTGGCGCGGGTCTATCTCGTTACCCTGGGCATCTTTCTCGGTGCGGGGTAGCAAAAGCTTGGCTTTAATGCGCATAAGCGTTGCCGCCGTTAAGATAAATTCGCTGGCTACCTCCATGTTTAACTGTTCCAGTTCGGTGAGGTAAGCCATAAAATCATTCGTTATTTTAAAGATCGGAATGTCATGAATATCTAACTCATCCCGTTCAATAAAGAAAAGCAGCAAATCAAAAGGTCCTTCAAAAAGCGGTAATTTAATTTCAAAACTCACAATATCGGCTTTTAAAACAGACTGTATTTATGGAATTATTCAAAATTAAGCAAAACTACCGCAATCTGCTAAAATAAATTTCCGGGCTGGCGCTTTACCAATTTGGCTTAGCCGCTAAAAGCCAGCTTTTGCTTAAGAGCAGGAGGGTTGCTTTAGTAGAAAATAATTGACGGCAGCCGTGATTTTATTAATAATTACTGGGCTAGCAAAACAGCCTAAATATTGTAAGCGCTGGTATTAGGCTTGGCAGGCGTTTTTTATAAATATCCTAAAATTTAAAAATAATAAAAACAGCTTCTTCTATTTGATTATTTGTATACTAAAAGCTACTGCTAAACAGCCCTTCAGAATAAACTTAATTCTTTTACTGGCCAATTTAAGCTGAATAGTCTCGTAAATATTTTAATAAAAATAAGTTTATTGTGTAAATTATTTAATAAATATTTAATATATTTAGACGGATATAAATTGTTGCTTTTACAGAGCAGTTTCATATCACCCCCACCAGCCAGATTATTAATTATAAATTTTACCTGCATTTAAATATTTACCTGCAAGGCAGGTCTTTATTTAAGTACAGTGTTCCAGGTAAGATTTCTCCGCGCAAACCGAAAGAAAAGTTCAGGATACATGGCTATACTAAGTAAAGAAGAATCGCAAAAAATTTTAAGCAAAGCACTAAAGCTATCCAAAGCCGATGAATGCGAAGTTATACTAAATGGTTCGGAAGAAGGTAATATCCGGACAGCCCGTAATGCGGTGTCTACGGCCGGCGAAAAAAGTAAAATGACCTTAAGTATAAATGCTACTTTGGGTAAAAGAACCGGCAATACCACCATTAATGAGTTCGACGATGCCTCGCTGGAAAAAGGTATGCGACGAGCCGAGGAATTAGCCCGCTTAGCCCCGGAAAATCCCGAATACCTGCCCTTACTAGAGCCCCAAACTTATAATGAGTCTATCACTTTTAACCCTGCTACGGCAGCACTTTCTTCTAATAACCGGGCCGATGCCGCTTTAAACAGTATAAAAGTTGCTAAAGCAGCTAACCTGGAGGCAGCCAGTTTTCTGAATAATGCAACCACCTTTGTGGCTTTGCAAAATTCTAAAGGTCTTTTTGCTTATAACAAAGAAACCGATGTTTCCTTCTCGGTAACGGTCCGGAATCAGGAAGGCACCGGCTCGGGTTATGCCAGCCAGAGTTCACATGATTTCGCTAAACTGGATACTTTAACCCAAACCAAAATTGCGGCCGACAAAACCATAACATCGGCCGGGGCCAAAGCCATTGAGCCTGGTAAATACACTGTTATTCTGGAGCCACTGGCGGCAAGTGGGTTAATGGGTTTTATGCTGAATGGCTTTAATGCCCGCAGTGCCGATGAAGGCCGCAGTTTTATGAGCAAAAAAGGCGGTGGCACCCGTGTAGGCGAGCTGCTGCTGGACCCGAAGGTAACTATATATTCTGACCCGCTACATCCGGAGTTGCCTTCTCCTACCTGGGCCAGCAACGGCTTGCCGCAGGAGAAAACAGTTTGGGTTGAAGACGGAATAATAAAAAACTTGAGCTACTCCCGGTATTGGGCCGATAAAAAAGGGGTAAAACCAGTACCGGAACCATCGGCATATATAATGGAAGGTGGTAATGGCTCTATTGCCGACCTGATTAAAGGAACAGAAAAAGGCATACTGGTTACACGCTTTTGGTATACCCGCATGGTAGATCCGCAAACCCTTACCTTAACCGGCCTTACCCGCGACGGTACCTTTTACATCGAAAACGGTAAAATTAAATTTCCGGTAAAGAATTTCCGCTTTAACGAAAGCCCCATTATTATGCTAAACAACCTCGAAACCTTGGGTAAAGCCGTCCGGAGTGGCAACATGATAATACCACCTATGAAAATCCGGGATTTTACCTTTACTTCTCTTTCGGATGCTGTTTAATCATAAACCTGGCTTACTGTAGAGGTTCATGATTTTTTAAAAGCACGGTCTAATTTTTAGAGACCTAAAAATGTGTAAATAAATTTTAGCTTAAAGCTAAATAGCCTTTAACCAATAGCTATTAAATAAAGATTAAAATGAAAAGAAGAGACTTTTTGTATTTATCCGGAATGGGTTTAGGGGCCTCTATGCTGCCCAGTGTGCCGCTGTTGGGCCACGATATTCCTTTTGAAAAAGCCCTGATTCCGGTAGATGCTTCTTTAAAAAAGCAAATGGCCGATATTGCCTTGAACACCGCCCGCGCCAAAGGCGCATCTTATGCCGATGTGCGCATTGGCCGGTACTTAAACCAGTTTATTATTACCCGCGAAAAAAAGGTAGAAAGCATTAGCAATACCGAATCTTATGGCATGGGCGTGCGGGTACTGGTAAATGGCAGTTGGGGCTTTGTTTCTACAGATAATCTGGATAAAGATTCTATAGCCAAAGCAGCTACGCAGGCGGTGGCGTTAGCCAAGGTAAACGCCAAATTAATGGACAAGCCCGTGCAGTTAGCCCGGCAAAAAGGCTACGGCGAGGTAACCTGGAAAACACCCATTGAGGTAAACGGCTTTGCCGTTCCGGTAAAAGAAAAAGTAGATTTACTTTTTAACGTAAATGCCGAAGGCATAAAAGGCGGTGCTAAATTTGCCAATTCGTCGCTTTACCTGATAAATGAGCAAAAATATTTTGCCTCTACCGATGGATCTTATATCGACCAGGATATTCACCGGCTCTGGCCCACTTTTACGGTAACCAAAACCGATGCGAATACCGGCCGGTTTGAAAGCCGAAATGCCTTAAGCGCTCCTATTGGCAAAGGTTATGAATATCTTATTCCGAAGGAAGAAGAAAAAGTACGCGGCGTGGTAACTACCTATAAAAGCCGTTACGATATTTTAGGCGATGTAAGAGAAGCGGCCGCTAACCTCGACGAAAAATTAAAAGCAAAACCGGTTTTGCCCGGCAAATACGACCTGGTGCTGGACCCCAGCCAATTATTCCTAACCATTCACGAATCGGTGGGCCACCCCACGGAGCTGGACCGGGTGTTGGGCTACGAAGCCAATATGGCCGGTACCAGCTTTGTTACTTTAGAAAAGCTAAAATCCGGAAAGTTTCAGTACGGTAGTAAAATTGTAAACCTGGTAGCCGATAAAACCCAACCCGATGCCATGGGAACCGTGGGGTATGATGACGAAGGAGTAAAAACCAAAGACTGGAGCATTGTAAAAGACGGCGTGCTGGTGGGATTACAGGCTACCCGCGACCAGGCCCACATGGTTGGCTTGGCAGAGTCGCAGGGTTGCAGCTACGCCCAGAGTTGGGAAGATGTGCAGTTTCAGCGTATGCCCAATGTTTCTTTACAGCCCGGTAAAGCAAAAATGAGCGCCGCCGACCTGATTAAGAATGTAGAAAAAGGCATTTACATGCTGGGCCGTAATACTTCTTCTATTGATCACCAGCGGTACAATTTTCAGTTTAGTAGCCAGCTATGCTACGAAATTAAAAACGGCAAAATTGTGGGCATGCTGCGCGATGCCGCTTACCAATCTAACACCCAGGAATTCTGGAACTCCTGCGCGGCCTTGGGCGATAAAGATGATTACCGGTTAGGAGGTACTTTCTTTGATGGTAAAGGAGAACCCGGCCAATCAAGTGCGGTTTCGCATGGTTGCCCCACTGCCCGGTTTAACGGCATTAATGTAATCAATACCGGCCGAAAAATAAGTTAAGAATCATAAACTCTTTTGTAGTAGCTTTTTTGTACGTAAAGTTTTAGGTGCCTGGCTACGCTTTGCTTTATCTCTAAAAAAATAAGCAACTGTGTTCTTGCTAAAGCGATAAATATTAGAAAATAACCAGCGGCTATTTCCTTTATTCACAAGTAATCATCATTTAAGTAGTTGCTGTCTATAAACAGGTAAACGTCTAAACCGGTGAGTGCAGCTATTAAAATTGGTGTTTCTTATTTAACAATTATAAATCAAACTACTCGGATGATAATAATTTAAAGCTTAAAGAACAGATAAAACCTGTTTAAGTGCAGTTTTATTATTTTTTAATCTCTGATGCCGTTTTGTTGAAGTTTATAATAAAGATGTGGATTGAATTTTGGATAATATTTAATTTGCCTTTAAAATTAATGCTTGTTTTTTGATAAAATGAATATTTTTCAAAAAGTCACTTAAAATATTAGGGGTTAATCAACGAATTAGGTATAATTGTATAAGATGTGCATAAGATTGTGGTGCTATAAAAAAATAATATTCTCATTTAAACTTTTTTAGATGATGATTTACAATCCTGATATATGCCTATTCTCCTTAACTGTACTTGTTAGAAGTTTGTCTTACAAAATAGGAGCTCTTATAACAACAACTTTAGATTTGCTAAGTCAGCAACCAAAAAACTATTCTGTTCATTATCCGGATGGACAGAATTATAGTTTCTATCTTTTATTAGAATAAGACATACCTGATTTTAGCTTTTGCCAATCAGGTTACATTGATACTTATTTCTGAATAATTAAACTCCTTTCCTGCAAAACAAACAAACAAATATGAAGAAATTTTATCTGGGCTTATTCTTTTTCGGAAGCTTGACCTTATCGGGGTATGCGCAAAGCAATTTAACGTACCAGTTGCCACCCAAAAGCATCGTTGACCTGGTAGATGCTCCCAACTCGCCAACGGTTCAGTTTAATAAAGATGGTAGTTTAATGCTGTTGCTGCAAGCACCCGGTTATGCTTCTATTGAGCAGGTAGCGCAACCCGTAATCGGCATTGCCGGCATTAAAGTGAATCCGGCCAATAATTCTACCGAGTCGGAGGTGGCTGGCGTATACAATACTCTCACCCTTAAAAACGTAAAAACCGGCAAGGAACTAAAACTGACCGGCCTGCCCGCTAATCCGCGGCTAACTAATATTACCTGGAGCCCGGACGGCAGCTATTTTGCTTTTACGAATAACACTTTTAAGGGCGTAGAACTCTGGGTGGCCGATATAAAATCATTAAAAGCAGTTAAGTTATCGGATGCTTACCTGAATGATGCTTTTGGCAAAACCCTGCAGTGGCATCCGGACGGAAAACATATTCTGGCGCAGTTTATCCAGGCCGAACGCGGCGGTAAACCAGTTGAAAGTATTGTGCCTTCCGGACCCGTAATCCAGGAAAACCTGGGGGTAATTACGCCTTCCAGAACTTACCAGAATTTATTGCAGAATGCATACGATGAGCAGTTGATGGAATATTATTTAACCTCCCAATTGCAGGAAATTTCGGTAGCGGGTGAGGTTACTAAAATTGGCTCGCCCGCTATTTATCGCAGTGTTGCTTACTCGCCGGATGGTAAATACCTGATGGTGCAGACGGTGCAAAAGCCTTATTCTTATTTGGTGCCTGTGTATTATTTCCCGTTTAATACCACCATTCTGGATACCAAGGGAGCGGTAGTTAAGCAACTGTATAGCGCTCCATTAGCCGATAAACTACCTACTGGTTTTGATGCCGTATTAACGGGCCCGCGGGGTTACGAATGGCGAACAGATGCGCCGGCTACCGTAGCCTGGGCAGAGGCACAGGACAACGGCGACCCGAATACAAAAGCACCTATCCGGGATGCGGTATTTACATTAGACGCACCGTTTAATGGCACCCCGAAAAAGCTATTTTCAATGCCTTTAAGATATGGGGGCGTAGAGTGGGGAAATAAAGATTACGCCATTGTAGAAGAACGCTGGCGAAAAGACCGTAAGTCTATCATGACGTTAATTAACCCGCAAACCGGGAAAGTGATTAAACAAATTGCCAACCGCTCTTCAGAAGATACCTACACCGATCCGGGCGATTTTATTTATAATAAAGACAAAACTTTGTTGTTCGAAAAAGGCAGCCAGCCGGTGGTTTTTACCAAAGGAGCGGGAGCCTCGCCGCAGGGCGACCGGCCATTTATTTTGAAATGGAACCTGCTGACGAACAAACAAGATACGTTGTTTAAGTCTAAGGCCCCTTATTACGAAGAACCGTTGTTCTTTAACAATACCGGCACGGTTTTCATCTCGAGAGAATCTACAGAACAGACGCCCAATATTTTTGCAGTTAATATTAAAAGTAAAAAAGCGCAGGCTTTAACCAGCTTCTCGGATCCTTATCCTGGCTTAAAGGGTGTGCAGAAAACCTTATTATCTTACCCCCGGAAAGACGGCATTAAATTATCGGCTACTTTATACGTGCCCAAAGATTTCAAAAAAGGAGATGCACCTTTACCGGTGCTAATCTGGGCTTATCCCCGTGAATTTAAAACTTTGGCTGCCGCGGGTCAGGTTAAAGGCTCACCTTACCGCTTTACCCGGTTAGCTTTCCGGTCGCCGGTATTTTGGGTTACCCGCGGATATGCGGTGCTGGACCAGGCCGACATGCCCATTGTAGGCGAAGGCAAAGAAGAGCCCAATGATACTTTTATTAAGCAGATAGAAGACAATGCCACCGCTTTAATTGACTACGTAGTTGCCATGGGCGTAGCCGACCGCGAGCGGATTGCGGTAGGCGGCCATTCTTACGGTGCCTTCATGACGGCCAACCTGTTAGCCCACACCAAATTGTTTGCCGCCGGCATTGCCCGGAGCGGGGCGTATAACCGCACCTTAACGCCGTTCGGGTTTCAGGGCGAGGCCCGTACTTACTGGCAGGCCATGGATGTTTACAATAAAATGTCGCCATTTAATTATGCCGATAAAATTAAAACTCCTTTGTTGATGACGCACGGCATCGACGATGATAATTCCGGAACTTTCCCCATCCAGAGTGAACGCTTGTACAGTGCCATAAAAGGCCACGGTGGTACCGTAAGGCTGGTAATGTTACCCAAAGAATTTCATGGTTACAGAAGCCGGGAATCGGTGCTGCATACTTTTTGGGAACAGGATAGCTGGTTAGAAAAGTACGTGAAAAACAAAAAAAACGTAACAACTTCTAAATAAGTAAAATTTAAGCTTTCCCGGGTATTGGCACTGGTGCCAAAAAAATGCATCAAATCTGGTGCAGTGGCTTCCTGTTGCCTTTTTCCAAGCCCTAATCAGCAATAAAAGAACCTTATCTAACTCATCTTCTACTATTAATCTAAAACAAATGACAAGACAATTATTAATATTTTTTGCTCTGATGCTTACACTAATGCACCAAGTGGCGGCACAGGGTAAGAGCGTGTCTGGTATGGTTAAGGATCAGGCAACCGGGCAAGGATTGCCAGGTGTTTCGGTACTGGTAAAAGGAACTGCTGTAGGAACGGCTACTTCAGTAGACGGAACTTACTCGCTTAATGTTCCGGCAAATGGCAATACCCTGGTGTTTAGCTTTATTGGTTACCAGGCCTTGGAACGCACCGTTGGCAACGAAACCACCATTAACGTTTCGCTAAGCACCGACCAGAAAACACTGGATGAAGTAGTGGTAATTGGCTACGGTACCCAAAAAAAATCGGAAACGACCGGCAGTATCGCCAACGTTAGTGGCGGTGCCCTGGCCGAGTTGCCCGTAACCAGTTTTGAAAGCGCTTTAAACGGTAGGGCTACCGGGGTAAACATGACGGCCAACGCCGGTATTGTAAACCAGGCACCCGTATTCCGGATCAGAGGTACCAATTCCCTGTCATTAAGCTCTTATCCTTTAATTGTGGTAGATGGGGTACCCACCTTTACCAACGAGAATGAATCTAATCTGGGCAATGCCGCCACCAATCCTTTATCAGCCATTAACCCCGCCGATATTGAAAGTGTAGATATTGCCAAAGATGCCGCTGCCACCAGTATTTACGGTAGCCGGGCTGCCAATGGCGTAGTGTTTATTACCACAAAAAAAGGAAAAAGTGGCGCGGGCAAGGTGTCTTACCAGTCTTGGGTAGGCTTTAGTAACGCCAACCGCTTACCCGATGTATTAAACGCCGCCCAATACGTAGAAATTAAAAATGAAGGCTTAAGAAACGAAGGTACTTATAATGCCCAAACCAATTATTACGACTTTTCGCGCGATGCCGCCGGCAATATTATCGATACCCGATGGTACGATTATATTTACCGGACCGGCGTATCGCATAACAACAACTTAAGCATTTCGGGCGGAAACCAGAGTACCAAATATTACGGCTCGGTAGGGTTTACGAAGCAGGACGGTATTTTCCGGGGCAACAGCTTCGACCGAAAATCAGTGATGTTTAATGTCGATAATACCACGACCAACTGGTTGCGGGTAGGGGCAAAAATTAACTATATAAACGAAAATAATGCCTCTACCATGTCTACGGGTTCAGCCGGTAACTCTTCGGCTTCGGGTGGTATGTCCAGGCTGGCTTTAATTCTGGCGCCTATTGTGGGGCCTTACAACAACGATGGTACTTATAACAATACGTCCAACGGATTCTTGGGCCTGCAAGATAATGCCGGCCACTTAAATCAGTCGCGTCTAGGCTTTTATAACCCAGTACCATCCATGGATAACAACTTTTCCGGCAACCAGGTTAACAATATCCAGTCCAATGCTTACGTGCAGGTATCGCCTTTCCCCTGGTTGTCTTTTAAAAGTTTATACGGCATCGATTACCGGTACACAACTTACGAATCTTATTTCAGCCCAATTACTGGCGAAGGAATTGGTACCAATGGTAGCACTAACAGCGCCAATGCTAAACGGCAAAGATGGGTTTGGACCAACACCGCTACCATAGATAAAGTTATTGGTGCCGAACATACATTTAATTTATTGCTGGGCCAGGAACAGCAAAAAACCGACGGCAATCAGTTTGGCTTGCAGCGCCAGGGCCAGTCAGATCCGTTTTACTCCAATATTCAGGGCGGCTGGCAAAATGTAGCGGTTTACAACACCAACAACCAGGTTTTCGATAATTATTTGTTTTCCTTGTTTAGCCGGGTGCAGTACGACTACCAGCAAAAATATTTCCTGACAGCCAACATCCGGCAAGATGAATATTCGGCTTTAGGGCTTAACAATAAAAAAGGCACTTTCTGGGGCTTTTCGGCCGGTTGGGAACTCATGAAAGAAGATTTTTGGTCGGCTACCGGGTTAGACGGATTGTTCAGCAACTTTAAATTAAGAGCCAGTTATGGCAAGGTTGGTAATGTGGGCGGCCTAAGTGACTTTGGCGCTTTAAATACCTACTCGGCTTCTTTGTATGGTGGTCAGTCGGGTTTGGTATATTACGCCACCGGCAACCCCGATTTACAATGGGAAACCAGTAAGAAAACCGATGTAGGCGTAAACTTTGGTCTGTTTGGCAATAAGTTAACCGGCGAATTGGCTTATTATAAAAATAATATCGATGGTCTTATTTTTGGTGTGCCATTGCCGCCGTCGGCGGGTGTGCCTAACTCTACCAATAATACTATTCTGCAAAACGTAGGTAAAATGTACAACAAGGGAGTAGAATTCTCGCTTAGTGGCAGCCCTATAACCAAAGATAATTTTTCGTGGAACAGTTCGGTTAATATTACTACCAACCAGAACCGGGTAATTTCCTTGGCCGATGGCGTGCCCAGCATTATTGTAGGCAGCGGCGATGCTTATACCATTACGCTGCCGGATTATTCGGTTGGCATGCTGTATGCTATCCGTACCGCCGGCGTAGATCCGGCTACCGGCCGCCGCATCTTTATCAGCAATACCGGTGACGGCGAAAGAAAAGTATATTATCAGCAAACCGTAAATGCTTCTTCGCCTTCCCGTTACCAATGGTCTTATGAAGATGGTACGCAGGCACCGACCATTACCCCGGCCGCCGATGCCGTTGTTTATAAGAATGCCGCCCCCAAAATATTTGGTGGCTGGAACAACACCTTCGAGTACAAAGCTTTTCAACTGAATATTTTAACCACTTACCAACTGGGTGGTCACATGAACAATGGTACCCAGGCCACCATGCGGGATCAGCGGTTCTGGAATAACTCTACCGATGTGTTGCGCCGCTGGAAAAACCCCGGCGACCAAACGGATATGCCCAGATTAGTGAACGGTGATAATGTTTCTAACGGCAATACCCTGCCGCTCGATATTAATATTAGTTCTACAGATTTTGTCCGGTTGAAAAACGTAATGTTATCTTATAATGTGCCCGGCAGTTTCCTGTCGCGGTTAAAGCTAAGCAGTACGCAATTGTATGTAAGCGGCCAAAATTTAGCCTTATTAACCAAATACACCGGCATGGACCCCGAAGTAACGACCAATGCCAATGAATCTATGTCGCAGGGCATCGACAAGAACCAATCTCCTAATGCCAGAACCATTACCGTGGGCGTAAATATTGGCTTTTAATAATCAACCAGAAATTACCAGAAATTAAATTCTCTTATACAGATGATTATGAACAGATTAATGGGAATATTTAAGTATACCTGCCAATTTAAAAAAATGCTGTTATTGAGCAGTTGTTTAGTTCTGCTGGGTGCTTGCGACAAAGAAGAAAACCTGAATCCCACGCCCACTACCTTAATTACCGACGTAACCGCCTTTAGTACCAAAGAGCGTATTCTGAACCAGGTGAACGGCTTATATGCTACGTTAAAAGCCAGTGGTTTTCTGGGAAGCTTTTATTATATTGTAAGTGATATTCGCGCCGGCGATTTTATTAGTTCTAACATGAACGCTGCCACCGGGGCTACCACGTACCAAATGCTAACCCAAACTACTACCAGTGATGTAGGTACGGTATGGGAAAGAGGTTACCAAACCATAAATGCCTGTAATGTTTTTATCGATGGCATGACGCAGTACGGCACTGCGGTTGCCGGCGAAGCACTAGCCGCCAATTACCTGGCCGAAGCCCGGTTAATCCGGGCGCTTGCTTACCACGATTTATTGCAGTTATATGCCCGGCCTTACCGCGATGGCGCCGGTTCTAGACCCGGATTGCCCTTAAGGCTTACCGCTAACAAAACCCCCGGTAATTACGACCTGGCCAGAAGTACCGTTAAAGAAACGTATGAGCAAATTCTGGCGGACCTTAACTTTGCCGAAACCAACCTGCCTGTAAACTACAGTTCAGCGTTTTTTAATACTACCCGGGCGCATAAAAATACCGCCATAGCGCTTAAAACCAGGGTATACTTAAGCATGCAGGATTATGCCAACGTAATTGCTGAAGGGAATAAAATTGTATCGGAGGCTGCACCTTTTACCGCTACCAACGGGGTGCGAAATACTTTGGCGGCTTCCATTGCCAGTGTTTTTACGCCGCCTTATACCACTACGGAGTCGGTTTTATCGATGCCGTTTACCAGCAACGATGCCCCAGGCACGGCTGTACCCCGGTATTATTTGCCCGGTACCGGCGATGGCGGTACGGCCACCAGCAACGGGGCCGGCGAATACTCGCTTAACCCCAATGGCATTGTCGCCGATCCCTCCTGGACTTCTGCAGATGCCCGCCGGGCCTTTATTAAAATTGGTACTTCTTCTAAAAAGACCTGGCTTACTAAATTTTCGCAGGCCTCGCCGTATACCGATTATATTCCGGTTATCCGGTATGCCGAAGTATTGCTGAATCTTTCGGAGGCTTTAACCAAAAGTTCTATGGCGGTAGATGCCCGGGCCGTTGCTTTGTTAAATGCCGTACGTAACCGTTCCGATAAAAGTATTACCTACACCACGGCCAGTTTTCCGGATGCCGCGGCTTTAATCTCCTCGTTAATTAAAGAACGCCAGACTGAATTTTTAGGCGAAGGAATTCGTAATGCCGACATTATGCGCCTGGGACTAGATATTCCGGCCAAACCCGCGCATTCTGTGCTGGCCATTTCACCAGAGTCGCCGAACTATATTTTTCCAATTCCGAGTGATGAGCTTATTTTAAATAAGAAGATGGTGAACAACTAATATTTTACCGTTTAAAAATATCAATCTTAAAAGAAGCGTAGAACAGCAACTTTTGGAGCCACAACAGGAATACACCTGCTATAGCGCCAAAAGTTGCTGTTTTTTTTTAATGGACTAGCTTTAGGTATTATTTAGGGCATTGGAATCAGAAAACTAATTCTTTTTATAGTTTAGACAATCAAAAATAAAGCTGATATTCGGGGCAATTTATTCTTACAATGACTTTGCTTAAATGTAAATAGCCCCAATCTTTTAACTCGATGGATAAGTGGTTGATGTTTGGTGTGTTACAATTTTTAGATATTAGAAAATAAATAAATATTCAAACCTTATTCATAAACCATTAATTCTTTTAAACCAAAATTACTTAACAATGGTGCGTAAAAATTACCAGCTTTTTATTTTATCTGTTCTTAGCTTATTTCAGACGGCGGCCTTCGCGCAGAAACTTACCAAACCGGAAACCCAAATAATTAAAAATGTAGAAAAGAACCAGCAAGAGTCCATTCGGTTTTTAGAAAGTACGGTAAAGATTAACAGTGGTACCTTTAATGTTGCGGGTGTAAAGCAAACCGGTGCCATTTACAAAAAAATGCTGGACGAGATGGGTTTTAAAACCACTTGGGTAGATATGCCGGCCGGCATGAAGCGCGGTGGCCATTTAATTGGGGAGATAAAAGGCAAAAAAGGTAAGCGGATAATTTTAATTGGCCACATCGATACAGTGTTTGAACCCGATAGCCCTTTTCAGAAATGGGAATTAAAAGACAGTACGGCCGTAGGACCCGGCATTAGCGACATGAAAGGGGGTAATATGGTAATTATGTACGCCTTAAAAGCGTTGCAGGAAGCCGGCCAGTTAAAAGACCGGCAAATTGTAGTGGTATTGCACGGCGACGAAGAAAACCCCGGCAGCCCAATTGAAGTGAGCCGGAAAGATTTAATAGACATTGCCAAGCGTAGCGATATTGCTTTGGGTTTTGAAGGCGGCACCGGCTTTAATTACGGTACCATTGCTCGTCGTGGCAGTAGTAGCTGGACGCTAAAAGTATCGGGTAAGCAGGCGCATTCTTTGGGTATATTTTCTAAAGGCTCGGGGGCGGGCGCCGTATACGAGGCTTCGCGTATTCTGAACCGGTTTTACGAAGAAGTACAGGAAGAAAACTTAACTTTTAACCCCGGCCTTATTGTTGGGGGAACGCAGGTAAGCATCGATTCGTCGGGTACCCAGGCTACGGTGGCCGGCAAAACCAATTTGGTAGCCAACACAACCATTGTAAAAGGCGATTTACGTTTCCTGACCGAAGAACAGAAAAAACGGGCTCAAGCTAAGATGAAAGCCATTGTGGCCCAAAGTTTACCCCAAACAAAAGCCGAAATTACTTTCCAGGATGGCTACCCGGCTATGTCGCCGACGAAAGGTAACCTGGCCTTGTTAAACGAATTAAGTAAAGTAAGCGTAGATTTAAACCAGGGCGAAGTAAAACCTTGGGACCCGGCTAAAAGAGGTGCCGGCGATATTTCTTTTGTAGCGCAGTATGTAGATGGTTTAGATGGTTTAGGCGTATTGGGCGGCAATCTTCATGCACCGGAAGAATATATAAACCTGCCCACCATCAACAATATTGTAAAACGGACCGCGCTTCTTATTCATCGCCTTACTACTAATAAATAAAGGGCCAAATACAAATAATAAATAATGCTGCTACTTTTCAGCTAGACCGTTTTTAATTTTAAATAAAGGTCAAAAATACGATCTGAATAAAAAATGCCTTTATCCGGGATATCCCTGCTAAGCCTGCTGCGGCTACCGGTGGTAACCAGAAATAATTATTTACTTAATATGGCGGGTGGTTAAAAGGTAGTTGCCCGGCAATATTGCCGGTAAGTTGGGCCAGAACGCAATAAAGTTACTCCGGATTAAGGCCATAAAATTTAACTAAAACATATCTTACGTTTAGGCGTTTATCTGGTAATAATTTTGTCTAAGATTAGCCGAATCTTAAGCAGTAAGCGCATGCTGTACGTAGATGGGAGTAAACACTGTACCCTGGGTTAGCCTTGGGCAGTTACCGGCAAATAGCGATAGTTAAAAAATTTATTTATATTTTTGCAGGTTATTTCGAGAGAAATTTTCCCAGCATTTTCTGAACAAGTACCCAAAATACTTGTTCTTACTATAGAAAACCTAGTGCCCATGATTTTACAACCCGGAGAGCTATTAGCTACCATTCAATCGCCCGCCGACCTGCGTAAACTAAACCAGGAGCAGTTGCTACAGGTTTGCCAGGAACTTCGGCAATACATCATCGATAACGTATCTATCTATGGCGGGCATTTTGGAGCCAGTCTGGGAGTAGTAGAGTTAACCGTAGCCTTACATTATATTTTTCAAACGCCTTACGACCAGTTGGTGTGGGATGTGGGGCACCAGGCGTACGGCCACAAAATATTAACTGGTCGGCGCGATTTGTTTCATACCAATCGCAAATACAAAGGCTTGTCGGGTTTTCCTAAACGCAAAGAAAGCGAGTACGATACGTTTGGCGTAGGCCATTCTTCTACGTCTATTTCGGCGGCTTTTGGTATGGCGGTGGCTTCGCAATATAAAGGCGAGCAGGACCGGCAACACATTGCCGTAATCGGCGACGGCGCCATGACCGGCGGTATGGCATTTGAAGCCTTAAACCACGCGGGCGTTTCTAATGCCAATTTACTGGTGGTGCTCAACGATAATTGCATGAGCATTGATCCCAACGTAGGTGCCCTGCGCGAATATTTAACCGATATTACCACCTCCCGCACTTATAATAAATTACGCGATGAAGTCTGGAATTTGCTGGGAAAAATCAGCAAGTTTGGTCCTAATGCGCAAGCGGTAGCTTCTAAAGTAGAGAGTGGCATTAAAGCGGCCCTGCTCAAGCAAAGCAATTTATTCGAGTCGCTTAAGTTTCGGTATTTTGGCCCCATCGATGGCCACGATATCAACCACTTAACTTCCGTACTAAACGACTTAAAAGGTATTCCGGGACCAAAAATATTGCATGTTCTTACCGTAAAAGGTAAGGGCTTTGCCCTGGCCGAGAAAGATCAGACCAAATGGCACGCGCCCGGCACGTTCGATAAAATAACCGGCGAAATTTATAAAATACACCACGACACGCCGCAGCCACCCAAATACCAGGATGTATTTGGCCACACCATTGTGGAGCTGGCCGAACAAAACAGTAAAATAATGGGCGTAACGCCGGCCATGCCGTCGGGCTGCTCTTTAAATATTATGATGGCGGCCATGCCGGACCGGGCTTTCGACGTAGGTATTGCCGAGCAGCATGCCGTAACGTTTTCGGCGGGTTTGGCTACGCAAGGCTTAATTCCGTTTTGCAATATTTACTCTACGTTTATGCAGCGCGGCTACGATCAGGTAATTCACGATGTGTGTTTGCAAAACCTGAACGTGGTATTTTGCCTCGATCGGGCCGGTTTTGCCGGAGCCGATGGCCCAACGCACCACGGCAACTACGATATTGCCTATATGCGTTGCATTCCCAACATGGTGGTGTCGGCGCCAATGAACGAGGCCGAACTGCGCAACCTGATGTTTACGGCCAGCCAACCCGATATGGGGCCGTTTACCATTCGTTATCCGCGCGGCGAAGGTGTTATGCCGGAGTGGCGTACCCCACTAAAGAAAATTGCGGTAGGTACCGGCCGGGTAATTCAGGAAGGCGAAGAAGTAGCTATTTTAACGGTAGGCCACATTGGCAATTACGCCGTTGATGTTTGCCAAAACCTGAACCAGGAGGGAGTTAAAGTTGGCCATTACGATATGCGCTTTGTAAAGCCCCTCGACGAAAAGCTGCTGCACGAAATTTGCCAGAGATACGATAAAATTATTACCGTAGAAGATGGTTGTCTGCCAGGCGGCTTTGGCAGTGCGGTTTTAGAATTTATGGCCGATAATGGGTATACCAATCCGGTGAAACGCCTGGGCATTCCGGATGCTATTTTTGAGCACGGCAGCCAACTGGAGTTACACCGCGAAGCAGGTCTGGATCCGGCTTCCATTGAAAAAACAGTCCGGCAGTTAATCGGGCATTCTGTTAAAGTTTAAAGTATTCCGGGCATTAGCCTGGTAACCACAAGCCGGTAATTTTCGCAGATTATCGGCTTTTCGCTTTTAAAAACGTTTCATTATGCAAAATAATCCTTCTCAGCCAACCGTGTTCGATTCGGCCGGCAACGGCAAAGTACTCGTTTTTCTTCATGGTTTTATGGAGAGTAAAGAAATCTGGTTAGATTTTATTAAACCTTTGCTACCCACTTACCGGGTAATATTACTGGATTTGCCGGGTCACGGCAACAATACCGCTCCGCGCGAAAGTTATAGTATGGAGAGCGGTGCCGAATACGTGCAGCAAACCTTACAGGCTTTACAAGTAAGTAAATTTTTGCTTGTGGGGCATTCTATGGGCGGTTACCTGGCGATGGCATTTGCCGAAAAATACCCGGGAATGCTGAACGGCGTAGTATTATTTCATTCAAGTGCGCTACCCGATACCGACGAGAAAAAGGAAAACCGCAACAAAACCATTGAGTTTATTCAAAAGCACGGCGTAGAAAAGTTTATGGATACTTTTGTGGCACCATTATTTTACGAAAGCAACCGCCAAACCCAGGCTGAGGCCATTGCCTTCCTGACCCAAACCGGTAAAAAAGTAGCGCCGGAAGCCGTAATTGGAGCAGTAACAGCCATGCGCGATCGCCCTGACCGTACCGAGGTGCTGCAACAGGTAGATTTTCCGTTCTTATTTATTTCGGGTAAACAAGACCAGGCCGTAACGCTAGCCCAAACGCTGCAACAGTGCCATTTGCCTAAACTTTCTTATACGCTCTTTCTGGACCAAACCGGCCACGTGGGTATGTATGAACGCCCCCAGGAAACTTTGGTGGCGGTACGCAACTTTGCCGAAATAGTGTAGCTTGCTATTTTTGCTTATTCCAGAAAATACTCCGGATTAATAATAAACCTTAAACTGCAGGCAGTTTCAGCTGGGCAGGTATTCTCTTATATATAAAGCAAAGCAGCTTACTATTTTTGCAGAAATTTAGTTTTAATTGCCATGCAAATTATGGGTTATAAGTAAGCCAGATTTAATTAACGGGGTGATAAATATTGGGCTTAAAATAGGGTAGGTACAACACTTATTCAGAATTTTTCCTAATTTACCAACCCGGATACATTCCACTTGCTATTTATTGTCCACCTAAAAAATCTATATAATTTAATGACAAACAGAAGAAATTTTTTAAAGCATGCGGGCGCTTTCGCGCTGGGCACCGTGCTTTTGCCGGCTTGTAATTCCCAGGGTAACCAAAACCAGACCGCCGGCGAAAATTCCGCCCATAATGATAGCACCAGTACTGCAGCCACGCAGGCGGGTAAAGGCAACCTGGGCGCTATTGGTCTGCAGTTGTATTCGGTTAAAGATGTGTTGGAAAATGATCTGCCGGGTACTATTCAGCAATTGGGGAAAATAGGTTATACCGAGGCGGAATCTTATCCGGGGGCAAAAGGCCATTATTACGGCTTGGAGCCCAAGGCATTTGCCGGTATGCTCCGCGATGCCGGTATAACGTTGGTGAGCAGCCACGTAGGGTCTGGTACCCGCCAGGATAAATCGGGTACCTGGCAACAAGCCAGCTTGCTGCAAAATTTTGCCGAGCTAGCCGATAAAGCCGCTGAAACCGGCCAGAAATATATTACCTGTTCTTCGTTGGACGAAAGTCTGCGCAAAACCCCTGATGATTTAAAACGCACTGCCGAGTTGTTTAACCAAACCGGCGAAACGGCAAAGAAAGCCGGTTTGCAGTTTGCCTACCACAACCACGATTTTGAGTTTAAAAAAGTTGGCGATGTAATGTTGTACGACTTTATGCTGGCTAATACTGATCCGGAACTGGTAAAGTATGAGTTAGACCTCTACTGGGTAGTGGCCGGCAACCAGGACCCGCTGGCTTATTTTAGCAAATATCCCAATCGTTTTCCGTTGTGCCACGTGAAAGACATGGATAAACAAGATAAAACCAAGAATACCGAAGTAGGGAGCGGCTCTATTAATTACGGTCAGGTACTTAAAGCCGCCAAAGATGCCGGCATGAAACATTACCTGGTAGAGCAAGAAACGTTTACCCGCCCATCAATAGAGAGTATGCAAGTAAGTTACAATTACCTGGCTGGTTTAACTGTTTAGCCGATAATTTAAAAAATATTCAGCCAGGTAGAGTCCGCCTCAGCCTGGCTTTTTTTATTTAAAAACTCTCTGTGGCTTTCAATAATGATTATTTAATACCCAATAGTAAATAGTGTACTTTATAGCAGCCCAGCCAATAGCTTCCCCAACCGATCATTCCAAAAGAATCTTCTGCTTGGGAGGTATAAACAGGTAATAAACAGAACCTGGAGTTTGCCTGTTACGCTTTCTGGGCAGAAGATTCCCGCCGGGAATGACTGTGGGGATGGAATAATTTGTATTTCCCTTTTGGCAGGTATTCTATACTAACTGGTATTAAGGGGGCAATTAGGGTAAGCAATTGTTTTAGCCGATAATAATTTAGCAGCTTTTAATTGCAATTATCGATTGCCATTTAGCCGGAGTAAAGCTGGTGTCAGGACTAAAGCTAGTAGAAAGGCAGCGATTACAGTTACAATAAAGTGCCCGTAAAATTTAAATGGCAACCCTCCAGAAAACCTGACAGCCACAATCAGGACGGTAATAGCAGTTAGGGTTATCCAGTATTTAGGGTTAGCACTATTATTTAAAGGATTGGTTTTAGGCAGTTTAAATAAAACAATCAATATTATTATCCCACCTATCAAACTACTGGCATGTTGTAATATTTTAAAGAGAGGAATTTGCCAAGACCATATTTCTACCTGGTAAATTAAAAATGGTAAAACCTGAACAAAATAACCTTGGTGGTGGGTAAAATTATCCCAGAGCAGGTGCGAGCCAGCACCCATCAGGATAGAAAGTACTACTGTAAACCATTGGGTTTTAAAATGATTATTCCAGTTAAAATGCGTAAAGGTTGATAACCGTGCCTTTAAACTGAATGGCAGGTTATCGAATAAACGGTTCCTGGCTACATGATGAAAAAGAAACGTCAGCGCCAATCCTAAAGGCAAATCGAACCAAAACACTCCGCTTAAGGTGTGGCTGTACTGGCTCTTTACTTTCATCCTTAAAAAATATTCAAAGTCAGGTGCTAAGCTACCGGCTATTAAGCCGGTGGCAGAAAACCAGGAGCGGGGCAGGAAAGTTAAGGGTAAAACAATAGCAGGATGAGCAAAAGTAAAAGGCATGTAGGCGGATTATTCCATTTAAATTTCAGCTATAAAACTTTCTAAGAATAGAGCTTTACTAAATAAAAATAGGAATTAAAGCACAGAATACGCTGCAAATTTAAGTTATGAGCTAATAAAATTTTTATCTGGTAGCGTAATGGAGTTGGTTGTAAAAAATGCTAGTTTAAACGCTTTTAAAGCAGATTTGAGCACCCAATTAAAAAGAGTCAGTATATTAATTGTAGTATGGCTAAACAGTTAAAACGTACGATTTTGTAGTTTGGTATATTAATTGCCTGACTTCTTCCGAAAAAGTTGGAAGGAATGAAGGAGGTAGCATTAACCAATTATTATTGTTTGATGGCTTTATTGGTGATAACCATTAGTGCCTGGGGAATTTATAATGAATGGGCGAGAAGGAAAGGGCGGCGGTAAAGCTCAAAAAAAACAAATTAGTTTACGGGTATGGCGCTTGTCGCTTACGTCTGAAAGTATAAATTAAAATAAACTATTTCGAACTATGTGCTTAATAACCTAAAAGCCAGATGTTATTCATATTTAAATAACATCTGGCTTTTTAATTAGGCAATAAGTTGCTGCTCGTAAATAGGTTAGCTTTTTGGTGGCTAAACGGTTACAACTGCTTATTCAAAAATATTAGTAAACTTGGTGAGCTTTACCTGCTTAATTCTAAAATATTGGGAATCCTGAACGAAGTTGGCCGCAATACCGAAGGAAATCATCTTTTTAGAAGCGAGCGTAAATTCTGCTTTGGGCGCATTAAAAGGGGAAAAGGCCAGCGCACCTACCATATCACTCGCATCGGGTAGGATATTGCCCTCGGCTACGGCAATATAAGCCTGATCTTTTACGGTGTAGCCGGGAGTGCCGTCAAAAGAAACGATTTCGAATAGATAACGGCCGGCGGGCAGTTCTACCGTTTGGTAAATTTTGCCATTAGGTATAGCCGGGGTTCCCCAGCGTTCAAAAGACATCCATCCGCCGTTGTTAAGGTTATCGAACCCGCCCTTGGTACTATTTTCCATGTTTTTAGCCGCATCATTTACCATCCAATCGGCTAATAAACCAAAGCGGCCGCTGGAGTTGGTATCAGCACGCTTAAAGGGATTGCCAGGGTTTTTTACGTAATTCGAAGTAACATCTACACTTTTATCGGCAAAATCATTTGTATCTAAAATAATATTAGCCGAAGACATTTCTTCGTTTAATTCATACTTAGTTAGGTTAGCAATTTTAAGTTTTATTGCTAGTTTTTTGCCCTTGTTGGCATCCAGCAGTGCTTTAGGTATGGTTAAATAAAAGCTGGCCGAAGCTTTTCCTGCCGGTACCTCCAGGTGGGTATTGGAGAGCATATCCGGCTGTAAGGGAATAGTACCAGCCGGCAAATTATTGTTTTCTGCTACCAGTTCTACCGAAAAAGCTTCCCGCGACTGGTTACCGGAGCGATTAATTCCCAGCGGCGCTTTTATTACCTTATCTGTTTTGTCGATAATTACATTGGCCGGAGTTAAGTTAATAGTGCCGCCATTTACCTGAGTAATATATACTTTGGGAGTTACACTCTCTAAATGTTTGAGCTCATCTTTGGCGCAGGAAACCAGAAAAGCTGCACTACAGGCCATAACGCCAGAGGCTATTATCTTTAATAAATATTTCATCTTGGGTTATTTAATATTTTATACTTTATGGGCAAGGTGCTGCAAACTACCCCGTAGCTTATAGCACCTTGCCTTTGTTTTTACCAGCCAGGATTTTGGGCCATTTGTTTGTTCCGGTCTATTTCTGATTGCGGTACTGGCCACAAGTAATGCCTGTCATCGAATATCCGGGTTTCAAATACGCTTCTGCGGTAAAAAGAAACATCGGTAAAGCTGGTGCCGGCGTTTACATTCATGCCGCCCATAGGGCCACCATCCGTTTGTTCGGCAATTTTCCAGCGGCGGGTATCAAAAGCGCGGTGCCCTTCAAAAGCTAACTCTATGCGGCGTTCGTGCCGGATTCTTTCCCGCATTTCTTCCTGCGATAAACCAGTTGGCAACGCCGGTAAACCAGCCCGCTCCCGGATTAAGTTCACGTATTTGGCAATATCGGCATTACCGGGCTGGTGCTCATTCAGGGCTTCGGCATAATTTAAGTACATTTCTCCTAACCGGAAATATATCCAGGCCAGCGGGTCGTACCGACTATTGGCCACGTCGGTATTCGGGCTGAAGAACTTGGTTATTAAATATCCGGTTTCGGTATGGTCATGCGAATCGCGCTTACCGGAGGCACCCGTAAAGTATAATTGTATTTTTAAAGGGGTGTTGCCGTTTGCTCCCCGGAATTTCCAGTCGGCTCCGTTGTATAAAACAGATACATAAAAACGCGGCTCCCGATTTACATACATATTCCAGGTACCGGTTGTGGTATATTTGGTAGCAGCCGTGGCAAAGCCTTCTTCTACGTAACCGGAACCAGGTTCATTAATTTGCTTGCCGTTGGCCATGTGGTAAGCATCTACCAGTTGCTGGGTGGGGCTGGAGCCATTCCATCCCCGGGCCTGGCGGGGCGTGGTGTGTTGTTGCCAGGAGTTTCCGCTGTTGGCCGTGCGCGCCCAAATTACTTCTTTGTTCCAGCGTTCTATAAATAAATTCTGATAAGACAAATAAGGGTCTAATACGCCATTGGTATTAACCGTGTACAAGCCTTCGGGCATCATGCCTATAACCACTTTAGCTGCATCGGCCGCTTTTTTCCATTTATTTGCATCGTAGTTGGTATTTACCAATTGTTTGCCATCCGGATTTTTAAAGTTGGCATAATCGGGATTGCCGTTCCAAAGTGGACTGGCAGCGTAAAGGAGTACCCGGGCCTTCAGGGCTAAGGCAAACCGCTGGTCGGCCCGACCGTAATCAGAACTAACGGGGGTTCGCTCCGGCAGGTCTTTTACGGCTTCATCCAGTTCACTGACAATATAATCAACACATTCATCGTAAGAGCTCCGGGGTATCTGGGTGTCGGCAACGGCAGCATCTACCGGAATAGATTCCTTTATTATTGGTACCGGCCCAAATTGGCGCATTAAACAAAAGTAGTAAAAGGCCCGCACTACCCGGGCTTCGGCGCGGTAGCGGGTAGTAATGCCAGGGTTCTTTTCTTCGCATTCGGCACATTCTCCAATGCGGTTCATTAAAACGGTAGCTGAGCGAATACCCCGGTAAAACCGGGCCCAGTGGTTATAAGGAATGCTGGTGGGGTTCCAGCTACCATTATTCATATTATTGGCCCCGTGGCCGGTCCAAACAAAATCTGCCTCATCGGTTGCCGGCGAATAGTTGCTGTAAGGATCGGCTTCGTCGAGTACATAGCTGTATACATTGGCCAGGTAACTGCGGGCTTCTACCTCACTTTTAAAAACCTGGTCCATGGTAAGCATATCGTCTGGTTGCTTATCTAAGAAACTCTCGCAAGCTATAAGAGATAAGCTGCTTAAGAGCAGTATATTTATATATGGTTTAAGTTTAAATAGCTTCATTTTATTTCTTTCTAAATTATAAATTCAAATTAATACCGGCATTAAAGTTCCGTTGGATAGGATAGGCAGAACCGTTTCCATTGCCCAATTCCGGATCCCAGAATTTGAATTTGCTAAAGGTTAATAAGTTAAATCCTGAAACATACACCCGAAGCGTGTTAACTTTAAAGCGTTGGGTAATTGCTTTGGGAACGGTGTAGCCCAGTTCAGCCGTTTTTAAGCGTAAATAACTGGCATCGCGAATCCACCAGGTAGAGTTGCGGTAATTATTGGTGTTAGGCCCAAAAGAAAGGCGTGGAAACAAAGCATCTTGCCGCGGGTTTTCCGGTGTCCATCTATCCAGCGCATTGGTATTTAAGTTACCACGTAAACCACCCTGAATAAAGGGAAACCACCCATTGCCGCCGAGCATAAAATCCATGTTGCGGGTACCCTGGAAAAATCCGGATAAGTCGAAACCTTTATAGGCCAAGGTAGTTCCAAAACCATAAACTACCTCTGGGTTAGCCGGATTACCGATAGCGACTTCATCAAAAGAATTTACAACCCCATCACCATTAATATCTTTGTATTTAATATCGCCGGGACGTACCGGGCCAAATGTATGGGCAGGAGAAGCATTGATATCTTCCTGGCTTTCAAAAAGGCCTTCGGCCAGCAAACCAAAAGGTTGGTTTAATCTTTTGCCTCTCCGGTTCAGGTAAGGATAAGCCCAATCGGGCTGGTCGTTTTCTACGAGTTCGTTGCGGGCAAAAGTATAGTTGCCCCGCAGAGATATATCTACCTGGCCTAATCTTTTCCGGTATTCTACTGTGGCATCTATTCCCCGGTTTTTAAACTCACCCAGGTTACCTGATGGATTGCGGATTAAACCCATAATGGCTGGTAAGGCATCACGTCTTAAGTAAATACCTTTCCGGTGGCGCTGAAATAAGTCGGCCTGGATATAAAAGCCCCGCAGTAAACGGGTTTCAAAGCCTAGATTTATTTCTTTCTCTCTTTCCCAAGTTAAGTCTGCCCCCCATTCGTCTTCGCCCCGGCCACTATAGCTGGTTTGCCCGGTATTGCCAAAAGTATAGCCGCCGTTGCCAGTTCCTACGGTTGTTAAATAAGCAAACCTCCTAACATCGCCCGCTGGGCCTAACTGGTCATTCCCTTTAGAACCATAAGAACCCCGGAATTTTAAGAATTCCATGAAATTAATATTATCTTTAAAGAAAGGCTCTTCCGATAGGATATAACCGAATGCCACCGCCGGAAATAAGCCCATTCGTTTGCCTCTTTCAAAGTTTTCGGAGCCATTATAACCGGCACTGCCTTCCAGAAAATACCGGTCTTTAAAGCTATAAGAAATCCGGCCTACTAAGCCTTGCATCAGATACGGAATAGCCATAATGGCGCTTCCGGCATCGCCTACCTGGTAATTTTGCCGGTTAAACAAAACTAACCCAGATAGGTTATGTTTACCAAAGGTACGGTTATACGTGGCGTTTGCTTCTATATAAACCCGGCGGTTGCCCCCACTGCTCCGGCCATAAGGTAAATCTTCCGGTCCGTCGTAAAATTTGCTAAGTATCAGGTTTCCATCTGCATCGCGGCCATTTAGCGCATAGCGGTCGCCGGAGTTATCGCCGCTGCCCCTTACCCGCTGAATATTATGGTAGTTATAGCCATCAAAAGCAAACTTGCCCTGTACCTTTAAGCCTTTAACAAAGCGGCTTAAATCATGGCGCAGCGTTATATCAGATTGAATATTATTGCGCCATTCGGTAGAGAAACCAGCACCGGTTAGGTGCTGGTAAGGATTACCAATACCATTTACCCCGCCGTAAACAATCTTGTTGGGGTTAGCCGGGTCAGGATAAAAAGGGGCGTACCCAATGGGGGTATTCATCATAATACCGCCGTTGTTTCCCCAAATATCAGCGGCGCTGCGGCCCGGGTAATTAGAAGTAATTAAAATACCGCCAATGCCTAAACTTAACTCAGTATCCCGGCTTAGGTTTATATCGGTATTTGCCCTAAAGTTGTAGCGCTTAAGTTTAATGTTGGTATTGTATTGGTTCAGGTTATCTACTTTCCAGATGCCATCTTCGTCGTAGTAAGTAGCCGAAACAAAATATTTAGCTACATCGCCGCCACCGGATACATTTAAATTGGCCCGCTGGTTATTAGAGAAGTCTTTCATCATTAGATTAATCCAGTCTACATTGGGGTATAGATAAGGATCTTCGCCGGAGTGAGTTTTCTGGATATATTCAGAAGTGTAAGGCGTAACAAAGTTAGGATTGGTGGCTAACTGGGCTTCGTTGTATAACTCCAGGTAAGTAGGGCCATCGGCCACATCCGGTAGCATGGTTGCCCCCACAATGCCCCTTTCCATTTTAAAACTAATGCTGGGTTTTTCTTTGGCGCCCCGCCGGGTAGTAACTAAAATAACTCCGTTAGCGCCCCGTATACCATACACAGCGGTAGCGGCGGCATCTTTAAGAATAGAAAAAGTTTCAATTTCTTCGGGCTCAATGTTACTAATGGGCCTTTCTACGCCATCTACTAAAATTAAAGGGTTAGAGCCACCGGCAAACGTACTAACTCCTCTAATCCAGAACTGGGCATCGTCGTAACCGGGCTCGCCACTTCGTTGCACCGCAATTACCCCCGCTACTTTACCGGCCAAGGCATTCTGAAGATTTCGGGTAGGCGTGGTTATTTCTTTAACTTTTACCGATGAAATAGCACCCACTACACTTTCCTTTTTTTGCTCGCCGTAAGCCACCACCTGTACCTCTTCCAAGGCACTGGCATCTACTTCTAAAGCTACATTTATTTGGGTGCGGTTGTTTATAGCTATCTCCTGGGTTTTATATCCCACAAAAGAAAAAACCAAGGTAGTAGCCGTATTTTCTACTATTAGCGAATAACTACCATCCGTTGTTGTAGCTGTACCGTTAGTAGTACCCTTAACCAGAACCGTAACACCCGGAAGCGGTGAATTATCTTCTTTGGCGGTTACTTTACCTTTTATGGTTACTTGTTTAACATCTTTGGTTTGCGTAGGGTGAGTAGCTGCTGGATTCTGGGTCAGCGGCTGAATGATGTAATAATTATTAACCGCTTTTTTAATACCTAAATTAAGCGGTGCCAGCAGTTGTTTTAACTCAGTTTCTAGTTGAGCTTTCTTTAAATCCGCCTCCGACTTGGAAATAAATTTATTCTTAATCAGGTCAGGGTCGTACATAAAGTGCACTTTTTGGCTAGATTCCAGCTTTTGTAAGACATCCTGCAAAGCATATACGGCTTTAACCGATTGTACAGCCGCTAACCGGGTAGGTGCCTTGGCATCGGCATAAGAAAGGGTTTGAGCATGGGCCCAAGGCAAACTCAAGGCTAAGCCTAGTGCGGTAGTAAGCCACTTCTTCTGGGGTAATTTTTCTTTCATAAAATTGATTTGTGGTGGATAAAAGCAAGCGGCCACTAGGTCGCTTAGGTTGTAATATTTAATTTGGGGCTGGTATGTTCTGTCCAGCTACTTTGCTTTTTATATGAATCTGGTTTTCTACCTGATTAATTTTGAGGTTGTGGCCTTCCTGGAGGCCCATAAATAAAACCGATAAATCATCGGCTGGTACGGTACCCGTAAATTTCCGGTTCAGGAGCGTGGAGTCAGCAATTCTTATCTGCAGGTTGTAGTTGTCCTGAAGCATCTGAAAAATATTCCGGAGGCTTTCGGCCTTAAAAACGAGTAGATTATCTTTCCAGGCCAGAAAAGATGCCGGGTCAACGGTTTCTTTGGTAAGCTTAGCCGATTGCTCCTGGTAGGTAACAAAATCGCCGGGTTTAAGCAGCAGGGGTTGGGCAGTTGTTTGCTTAAAACCTAAACTAATGCGGCCGGTACGTAGCCCTACTTTAATTTCTTGTCGCCGATGGTTTACATTAAAGGTAGTACCCAAAACTTTGATAGAAACGCTACCCGCATGCACCAGAAATTCTTGCTTGTTTTTTTTAGAGCGGATATCAAAATAACCTTCGCCGGTAAGCCAAACCTCGCGTGGTTGGTCGGGTTGCCAATTGCTGCGGTATTTTAAGCTACTGTTGGCATTTAGTAAAACAACGGAGCCATCGAGTAGTCTGAACTCCTGGCTTTGGCCATAAGTAGTAGCCAATGTTACCAAATTGGGTGTATGGAGCCACTGCCAACTTAAAGCGCCAACTATAACCAGGAGGGTAAAAGTAGCCGCTACCATTAACCACTGGCGGGGCTTTCGTAAATTAAAAAGGCGAGTAGTTTTTTCTTTAGGAAAATGCCGCCGCGTTGTTTCTATGCGTTGCCATAACTGGTCAACCTTGGAAGGGGGTAAATCCGGAGTAGGGGTGTTTAATTGATGAACAAGTTGCTGCGCTTTTTCAATGTCGGCCCGTTTAGCCGGATTCTCTTTCAGGAAAGTATACCAAAAGGCGGTTTGCTCCGGATCGGCTTCTATTACCCACAGCCAGAAAGCCTCGTCGTTGGCAAAGTCCTCAGCCGCATAAAACTTATATTTCTCCCTAGGCTCCATGGGTTTAAAAACAGTGGTGCTTTTCTTATACAGAGACTTTATCTTTCTTTTTTGGACATGAATTTTTCTTTATTTTATTAGATTTTTATTTTATTAAAAAGCAAAGTTATTTTGTTAAATAATATTTAACTAAGCGTAATATTGTATAGATATAATGCAAAAATATACTGTCGGGGGAAAGGTAAATTTTAGATGCCTACTAATGAATAAAGTATAATATGTACTACTTAGGCAGGGAGTTGCCCGGAGCTTGGCTGTATTATATAAAAAAGGAATAAAAGATATTCTTATTTAAGAATAAGTTTAAAATTCTAAAAGACTAGGGGAATAATTTATGGCATTAAATATTTAACTAACCCAAGTTGCGGGTTAAAGGATTTTGTTGATGGTAAAAGCGAATATAAAGAGGATAATTTTAAGGGTAAAACCTTGGGGTGTGACCGCATGGATTTTCTTAGGGAAGAAGTTGGTGATGCCGGAGAAAGTAGTTTCAATGCGCTTGCGGTAGTGATTTTTCAAGAAAGCCTGCCAAGGTTCGTCTTTTCGGGTGGCATTGCTTTTGCGACAGACAAGCAGCTTTACCTGGTCACATTCCCAGAGTAAGTCTTCCAGTTCATAGCTGGTATAAGCACTGTCAGCATAAAGTTCGCTCTGCTGGGGTAAGTCCACGGACATGGCTTGTAAGGCGGTGATGTCAGCAAAGGAGCCCGCATGGATATAGAACTGCACGGGCAGGCCCTCTAGGGTGGTAATGACTTGTACTTTGAAGCCATAGAAGTAGCGCCTTTTACTGGCATTCTTACCCCGGTAGCTTTCATCCTGTAACAAGTGGCAGCGGGAAATGCGAATGTTATCGCAAACGGCCACCGGAAAAGAGTCAATCAGGTACTGACAACTGGTATTGAGTTGCTTTATCGTATCGCTCAAGGCCAGAAACAAGGCTAACAGTTGCTGGCGCAAGCGGTGCAGGCGGCGGGTAAAACCAGATTTATCTATCATCCTGACGCCATGATGCTGCCGCATATAGTTGCAGGCCGAGCTCAGATTACCATGAAAGTAGCGGGCCGCTAAAAGAGCAGTAGTCAGTATTTCGGCATCAGAAAGCTTGCAATGAACATCTTCTTTCCGGCCAATGCTGATAAAGAAATCGTCAATAAAGCAGTATATTGCTATCGTCTGTTCTGTCATGGCTCTTTTTGTTTTTGAAGTGTGGTAACTCTAAAACGTATGGTAGCTATTGACAGAACAGCTTTTTTTATAACTCGCAACTTGAGTTAACTAGCAGTTAATTGCTTAGATTTATCCGGCCTGTGCGGTAATTAAGGTAATAGTTTAATCTAGTCAAAACACCTTGTTTCTTTCAAGCGTAAACCTGCGTTAAGCGATTTTAGCTGAAATTCAATTCCAGTAGTAATTAAATAATGAGGGAACAAAACGTAAAAGGGCTCTTTTAACTTTAAGTTCATGATTTATAATGTAGCGAAGCACTAATTGGCAGTACCTGAAAGAGTAGGCGGCAATAACGAATATTTAGAAAGGCAGTAAAAACAGCACTAAAAAAGAATATATATCCTGGCGAACATTTTTTTTCAGAATACTTATACCGCGGCTAATTAGCTTATAAACGTTATCAGGATTCAGGCCCATAATACCCGATATTTCCTGGCAGGATAGATTATTATAATATTTTAACTCAATGGCTTGCCTTTGATTACCGCTAAGTAAGCCGAAAGCATTTTTAAGCAGGCTGTTTAATTCTTCTTCGTTCTGGTGCTCAATATATTGGGCTTCTACCGAATATACAGCGGTTTGTTTTTCGTGAGCAGGCGTTAAATACTGCTGGCTAAGCGTTTCCCGGTGGGTAAGTACATCTTTTAAAATACTTCTTTTAACCGCCGAAAACAAGTAAAATTTAATGGACAAAGGCACCGACAGCTTGGCTCTGTTTTGCCACAGGTAGATAAAAAGGTTGTGGAGGGTGTCTTCTATAAGTGCCTCATCTTTGGTATACCTTTTGGCATAACTATAAACTGTTTGAATATAAGTTCTGTAAATTTCAGCAAAAGCTAACTCGTCTCCCTGCTGAAATCTAATCCATAGTAAGGTGGCGTCGTTCTGATCCGGAGCGCTTAATTTCATGGTGGCGAATTGTATTAAATATTGCTGCTGTTTGTTTTACTCAATTGTTCTGGCTGGAAATAGGGAGAATAGCACCAGTTTAGTAAGCTTGTGATATCCGGGATGATTTTCCAAAACCAGCCTTAAGCAGGGTAAGATTTAATGCGCCGGTTTACTAAAGTCAAATAAACACATAAAGCATTAGTCCCTAAATATATTAATTGCTTCATAAAAACACAAGTAAATTTTACAAAGCAGAAAAGGTGCAAAAACCGGCTAAGAACACAATTATGTAAGCTTCTGGGGGCAGGCTCTTAGAATAGTAAATATTACAGTTAACTCCTGTTTGATAACCAGAGTTGGCAAGCGTAGCGGGTAGATTAAAGCCAATAGGTTTATGTCGCCGGGTTTGTGCCAGGCTTTATTAATGGCTTATGCAGGTAATTAAACTAAAGCTTACTTCCTGCTTCTAACCAAGGCAATGGTATAATTGCTTAAAATTAGCGTTTACCAGTAGCCAATAAAAAGAGCTGCTTTTCATGAAAAGCAGCTCTTTCAACATTATTCTAGCAAAAAGTTAAGCCATTTCGCTCAATATGCGGTCCAGTAGGGCTTTGGTTGCTTTAATGCCTTCGTCTTCGCTTAACCGGGAACCTTCGTATTCTATGCCCACAATGCCTTTCCAGCCAGCAGCTTTAATCATTTTAAACATGCGTTGGTAATCGGTGCCGGTTTCATTGCCATTAGCGTCAAAATCGTGCGACTTGGCACTCATACCTTTGGCATAAGGCAATAACTCCTGTACGCCTTTGTACCGATCGTAGGTTTCGGTTGGGCTAACCTGGAAGTTACCAAAATCAGGCAGGGTACCGCAATATTTGTTGTTTACGCCTTTCATAACGCCGGCCAGCCAGGCTCCATTAGAAGAGTAGCCCCCGTGGTTTTCGACGATAACGTTAATTTTATTTTGTTGGCCATAAGCACTCAACTTGCTTAAACCTTCAATAGCGGCTTTTTGCACTTCTTCGGCGGTACCGCGGCCAGCTGCATTTACCCGGATGGTTTTACAGCCTAAATATTTGGCTGCATCTACCCATTTGTAATGATTTTCTACGGCTTGGTTGCGTTTGGTAGCATCGGTATCGCCCAGGTAACCTTCGCCATCTACCATTATCAGGTGATTGGTAATGCCGTTATCGTCGGTGCGTTTTTTTAAATCTTGTAAGTAGCTGGTATTTTTTTCCTGTTTCTTAAAAAACGGACTCACGTACTCTACTATGTTAATGCCAAAATCGTTTTTTGCTTTCAGCGGAAAATCCAGGTTATCTAACTGGCCGGCCTGCAAAGTTTTATGTAACGACCATTGGGCCAAAGAAATCTGGAAGAATGGTTTTTTACCCAAAGCATTACTGGCTTCGGCTAGCAGACCAGAAGCGGTGGTATCTAGCGAAAAGCCTGGTACTACCGGTAAAAAACTATAGGTGGCGGCAGCCAAGCCTAATTTTTTTAAAAACGAACGACGGTGATTGGATTGCATATACTAGGTAAGGGGTTAAATGTGGTAAAAGGTACAGGAAAAGACTTGTTTTTCTAACTGCTCCCGGCAAAAATATTTAAATATCGTTAAATCTAATTGGCTGCTGGGGCTAATATTTATTTACTTGTGCCGGCAAGCTACAAAACGACACTTCTAATTTAATATAAAAGCAAATGTAATCCTAAAGCAGTTATTATCCGGTAGCTTCAAAAACGTGCCAACTTTGTGCCGGGCAGGCAAGCGGTAGTGCTAATGGCTATAACCCAAACTAATATTATTTACCTGGCTACCAGAAATATTGCCTTTGGTTAAATAATGAAACAGCATTAAAACCAGGCAGTATAACTCAGCATCTAAAAATTAAAATTGGGTTCAGAAACGTTATTTAAAGTTTACTTTTGCGTAAAAGAAAATAGTTTGAGGTAGTAAAAAACAAATTAGCCCAGTATACAAATTGCTGCCGGCTATGCACAAAAAAATAAAAACAGATTAAATGAATTACAGGAAATTAGGAAAAACCGGCATAGAAGTATCGGAAATTAGTTTAGGCACCTGGCAGGTAGGCGGTAAATGGGGTGCTCCTTTTAGCCACGAAAATGCCGACCAGATATTAAATGCGGCTGTAGATGCCGGTATTAATTTTATTGATACCGCCGATGTATACGGCGACGGTGAAAGTGAAAAAGCAGTTGGCCGGTTGGTACGCAGCCGTTCCGAAAATATTGCTGTGGCAACCAAGTGCGGCCGGCAACTGAGTCCGCACGTAAATGCCGCTTACACGCCCGAAGCTTTGCGCAAATTTGTAGAAAATAGCCTCAGGAACATGGACCTCGAAACCCTGGATCTGATTCAACTACACTGCCCGCCTACCGACGTGTATTACCGGCCCGAAATATTTGAGCTTTTCGAGCGCTTACAGGAAGAAGGAAAAATAAAAAATATGGGGGTAAGCGTAGAGAAAGTAGAAGAAGCTATAAAAGCCATAGAATACCCCAATGTAACTACCGTGCAAATAATATTTAACATGTTCCGGCAACGGCCCGCTGAGTTGTTTTTTAAGGAAGCCCAGCGCCGCAATATTGGCATTATTGTGCGGGTGCCCTTGGCCAGCGGTTTACTCACGGGTAAATTTAAGCCTACTACGCATTTTGCCTCTACCGACCACCGCAGCTTTAACCGCAATGGCGAAGTTTTTGATAAAGGCGAAACTTTCTCGGGCCTGGATTACAACCTGGGTCTGGCCGCGGTAGACGAAATAAAAAAGCTTTTCCCGGAACACGAAAACCTGGCCCCGGTAGCTTTGCGCTGGATTCTGATGTTTGAAGCGGTAAGCTGCATTATTCCGGGCGCTTCTAAACCCGAGCATTTAAGCTCTAACCTGCAAACCCTGGATATGCCGGAACTAACCCCAGAACAGTTGGCGGGCGTAAAAGCGGTCTATGAAAATAAAGTAAAACCGCACGTGCACCAATTGTGGTAAAAAGCTTTCGTTTAAACAGTAAAGCCTGATTATGCTATAAATAATCAGGCTTTACTGTTTATAAATATGGCTCGCTCTAGGCAGCTAATAATTTATTTTTCCGGGATGGCTTTCATATCGCAGTTCTCGCGCCGGATGTTGTAGGCAAGGTTTACAATTTGCCAGCCTTTGGCCGAGCGGTACAGTTGGAACACATCGGTGCCGCAATGGCTAAATTTGCCGTTGTTAAAAAAAGCATACTGGCACCAGTAAGAAGCCAGGTTGCCATCTACCTGTAACTGACCATCCCAGAATCGCTCGTCGAGGGTTTGGGGTGGTTTGCTGGCTATTTGGGCTAAAAATTGTTTGCCAGTGGTTTCGCGTGTTACGGCTTCGCCAGCCGCATTCTGCGCTAAAACAATAATCCGGAAGTTCGGTGCCATTACCGAACGGGCCAGAGCTGTATCGGCGGCCCGCATACTGTTAAATAAGGTGCGCACCGCCGTTTCCACGGCTTGCTGGTTGGTTGGGTTAATGCTGGTTTTAGTTTTAGTTTTATTTTGAGCACTTAAGCCGTTTGCCAGAAAAAATAAAGTAAGTACAAAAGCAAAATGTTTCATGTGGAATATTTAAACAGAATAGCTAAAATTAACCAATTTTTCAGAATATTTATACTGAGCGAGCTCTGGGTAATTTTAACTGGCGAGCGTAACAAACTTGCTTTTTATCTTACAAGAGTTACCTGCCTTTAATAGCGGCTATGGATATTTTTTACTTGTTTTTGGGTATAGTCATTTTTGTTGCCGGCCTTATTGGGGTTTTCTCGCATTATAACTATGTGAAAAATGGGTTTCATACCAGAGGCACCGTAGTTAAGAATATTGGTCAATGGCGCGCCAGCGGGGGTAAGTTCAGGTACTACTATTACCCAATTATTAAATTTACCACCGCAGACGACCAGGAACTGGAGCTGAAATTAGAAATAGGTGCCAGTTTGCCGCTTTATAGCGTAGGCAAGCAAGTAAAAATAATTTACTATAAAGAAAAGATTCATCCTGCCGGTATTGGTTGGGAAATATTGTATTGCCTGATGACAGGCGTTGGCTTAGCGATATTACTATACCAAATAATATTTGCTACGGCTGAATTATAAATTAGAGGTAATAAGTAAAACAGGACTTTGCCCCAACGGATAAATAATATTTATTTTGGCCGTTGCCTAAATTATTCAGAAAACTGGCTGGTGAAAATGCCTAGCCCGAGCGGCTTTTACGGAAGTTCTATAAATATTTAAATCACCGGATAATTTAAATGGATAGGAATGTGATTGAAGCTTACGGCACATACTGTTCTATTAATTGCAGCCTTTTTACTATTGTATTTTTACCCAGGATAGTACCCGGCGATAAAACGGCATTGGCGCCAATTTTAGAATTATCACCAACCAAAGCCCCAAATTTAGTAGTTCGGGTATCAATCACCTGGCCTTTATACAAAACAGAAATGTTTTTATCGGTTCTTTCGTTGTAGTGGTTAGCGGCAATAGCCCCGGCTTCGAAATTTATATTTTCCCCAATTATACTATTCCCAATATAATTAAAGTGCGCAATAGCCGTATTGGCACAAATAATACTGTTTTTGATTTCGCAACCCGGACCAATTTTTACCCCATCAGCTAAAAAAACACCTTCTCTAAAGTAAGCGTGCGCCCCAACAAAACAATGCTGATTAATAATGACCGGGCTTTTTAAAACCACACCTTGCTCAATAAGAGCCGTTTTATGTACGGCTACGCCATCGGTAATAATATAATCAGACCCAAGCTGCAAGATTATTTCGGGCAAAATTGTTTTTAAGTTTTGGGTTATTTCCCAAGGGGGTAAATGCTGGTGCGCCGGCAATATTGCGGCAAAGCCCGGGATAAATTCGGATAGGTTTATCATGGAAGCGGAAAAGATTATTTAATATTTATTATGAAATACTATGTACAAAAGAAATGCGTAAAGCGGTTTAAAAGCTGCTAATTGCTAATTAGGTAATAAAGGTTCTGACCTAAAGTACAGGTAATATTTTAACGTTATTCTTTAGGGTAGCTGAAAGCTGAACCGGTTATTTGTTTAAATATAGTTTACGCATTGACCCAGAAAAAAAGCCAGAACTAAAAATTAAAATCCTTAAAAAGGTTTTGTAAACAGACCAAAACTGGTTTACAGGTTAGCAAGCGGGTAGGCTAAACCATTTGCCAGGTTATACGGTACAGCCAAAGCAGGCTGGTGCTGCCCTCTTTAATTTATAGCTTACATGAAAAGGTTTGTTTTTTCGGATAGCCACGGCGGCTATAAAGCCATATTGCAGTGCCTGGAACGTTGTGGGTTTAATAATGACCAAGACCAGTTGTTTTTTATCGGCGATGTGGTAGATGGCTGGTCCGAAACAAAACAAAGCATTGCGTTTTTATTAGACATCCGGAACCTGGTACATTTAATAGGTAACCACGACCAGTGGGCAACTAAATATTACACCAGCGGGTTTTCCAGAACAGATGAGGCAGAATCTTTAGAATTAGATTTATGGCTGCAGCAAGGTGGGGCGGCTACCGTTAAATCGTATGGCTTAGGCGTTGGTATGCCAGAGGCGCATATTCAGTTTCTTTTAAACGCCAAACCATTTTATGTTACCGAAGATAATATTTTGCTGGTACACGCCGGCTTTGATCCGGAAACGCCCATTGAAAAAACCAACCAGGATTATTTAATCTGGAGCCGAAATTTTATAAATAAATATTACCGTTTATACCTGAAAGACAAAAACAGTCCGCTGTCAAAGCCAGGCCCCATTGTACCGCCGTACAAAGAAATTTATGTAGGCCATACGCCCACTATCCGCCTCGACGAAAACCAGCAACAGCCTTTGCAAATGGGCAATATTATCTTAATAGATACCGGGGCAGCTTTTACCGGTTGTCTGTCGGTAATGGATATGGATAGCAAACAAGTTTGGCAGTCAGATAAATTAACTACTTTATACCCCCACGAGCCGGGCCGCAATGGTATTCGTGGGCAGCAGCAGGAGGCTAAATAATGGGGTAAAAAAGCGCTGATTAACCAGAAATATTGAGCAGGCTAGTTGTCAAATTTAAAGTAAATTCAACTCTTATGCAGCCTCTTCGCTTAATAACCAGGCTTCGGCTTCGGCGGTTGTAGTAAATGTTTTTATTTGCAGGTGGCGTTGCGCAAGTTGGTAAAAAGTCTGGAACGACCGTTGGCCGTAAATACCGGGTGCCATTACCTGGGCAAAGTTTAAAACCCCTAATATTCTGGCTTGTACGGCCCATCGGCTGCCCAGGAACAAAGCACCGTCTTCCCAGGGGCCAATTAATTCCTGGTGGCTATTAAGTATTGCCCGGCAAGGAACGCGACGGAGCATGGTAAGTAAATGGTTGGTGCCCATCATAATGCCTTCGAGGGTTTGAATACCAATCCAATTTGCCAGAATATAAGCATTACCGGCTTTTCGTTCTGCTTCAAAAAAAACATCGCCGTTGGCCTTTCTTAATTCCTTACGCTCCATTCCCAATCTAAAAGCCGCAGTTTACTATTAAATTATCTGTTCTTAATTAAATAATGGGTTTTTAGGCGGTTACCAGTTCGGGGGTTAAATATTCTTTAATGGCTGTTATCGTTTCTTCAGGAGCGCTTAAATTGGGGCAGTGGCCGGTAGCATTTAAAATCACCAGTTGGCTATTGGGGAGGTTTTGGTACATATATTGTCCTACTTCTAAGGGCGCAATCATATCTTCCTGGCACTGCAAAATCAGGGAAGGTGTATGCAACCTGGCCAAATCAGTCCGGTTATCCGAGAGAAAGGTCAGGTAAGCAAAATTCCGGGCTATTTCCGGGTGGCTCTCGCAAAAACTATTTGCCAGTTCTTCACTTAATTCGGGCTTTTGCGGGTTACCCATAATCACCGGAGCCATGGCCGCCGACCAAGCCAAATAATTACTGTCCAGCGAATCCAGCAGGTCATGAATATCTTCGCGTTTAAAGCCACCGGTATAGCCGGGGGCGTTTATGTAGCGCGGCGATGGCCCGATAAGTACCAGTTTCTGAAAAAGCCGGGGTGCTTCTATGGCAGCCAATATGCCAATCATAGCACTAACTGAGTGGCCCACTAAAATAACATCCTGCAGGTGCAGGGCCCTACAAATTTCCAGAATGTCGTTGGCGTAGGCGTGTAAAGAACCATATTTTTTAGGGGTATATTCCGATACGTCGGATTTTCCAAAACCAACATGATCGAAAAGAACTACTTTGTAATCTTGCAGGAAAGCCGGTGTAATAAAGCGCCACATGTTTTGGTTGCAGCCATAGCCGTGTGCAAATACCAAAGGCGTTTTGCCGTGGCCCGTTACGGTTACATTATTCCTTTTAAGTACATCCATAAATTTAACGTAAGGGTTAAAAAAGAAATAATTTTTGTACAAGAATAAGCTATTTATTCCTTAAACCTTTTTTTTTAATATTCGTTGCACCAACTTTTAAAATTTAAAGTAAAAGGTTAGGTTTGATTACAAGGGTTTTAAAAGATATTCTCCGGGAGGGGAATAAATTATTGGCTATCCGCAAATATTTTATTTAGTTATAATTCTGAGCTGCTCTCAGAAAGGCTTCCTATAATTTTAATTATTTGTATAAGCAAAACAGCTTTTTAGCAAGAAACCAATATAAAATTAAGTTTTACGCCTTTTAATTTGGAATAAAATAGTGCGTATTTTGGTTATAAGTGCGTAACTTGTTACCCCGCTAATTCTAGGTTAATTATACATGAACCCCCAAAATTTTTCTAAAAGTACATTTGCTAAAAACACAAAGTGGTATGCCCTGGGCAGCCTTTGTTTGTTGTTATTTGTGGGCTTATTTTCTTTTAAAAGTACCCCACCTAAAATATTGGTATTTTCTCGCGCTGGTGGTGCCGAAGCGGCACGCTTAGCGCATTTGCAATTGTTGCAGCAATTGGGCGCTAAGCAAAAAATGCAGATAGATACTACCGCTAATGCCGCTTATTTTACCGAAGATTCCCTGAAGCAATATAAATCGGTGGTATTTTTGTATACACCGCTGGAGGTCCTGAATACCCGCCAGCAAGCCGATTTTGAACGTTATGTGCAGGCCGGTGGCGGTGTAATGGCTTTTAATGCCGTTACTGATACCGTGCGCAATTGGCCCTGGTACCATACTTTAAACCAGGTCCGGCAAAAAACCGCCGATACCCCTTTTATGGCTAAATACGATGGCGGCCGGGTTTTCTTTGCCCAACTAGATGCCAGTTTTTCGCCGCAGGCATTGGAAAAAATGCTGGGTAAAGCTTTTAAATTTTCGGCTGGTAAAGACAAATTAAACTACAACCAGGCCAAAACCGCCCGGGTGCCGGAGTCGAATCGGTTTGTGGTAGAGGTGCTCGATACCTATATGTACGAGCCCATGGAAATGGTTATTTTTAAAGATGGCCGGATACTCTACCTCGAACGCCGCGGCGAAGTAAAACTGTATAATCCGGCTAAACGCAAAACCAGTACCATTGCCAAGTTTGATGTAAGCATTACCGGTAACTACGAAGATGGCATGCTGGGCGTAGCTTTGGATCCCAATTTCGAACAAAATAACTTTATTTACATTAATTATTCGCCGGCCGGTAATATTCCCAAACAAAACGTATCGCGTTTTCTCATGAAGGGCGATAGCCTGATTAAAAGCTCCGAGAAAATTGTGTTGGAAATACCTACCCAGCGTGAAACCTGTTGCCACTCGGGTGGTCATTTGGAGTTTGGCCCTAACGGCGATTTGTATATTTCTACCGGCGATAATACCAGTTCCAAAGAGTCAGACGGCTTTAGCCCCATCGACGAACGATCGGGCCGGGCTCCCTTCGATGCCCAGAAATCATCCGGTAATACCAATAGCTTAACCGGTAAAATATTGCGTATTCATCCGGAACCCGATGGTTCATATACCATTCCGGCCGGTAATTTATTTCCGGCCGGTACGCCCTTAACCCGGCCCGAGATTTACGTTATGGGTACCCGCAATGCTTTTAGGTTTACCGTCGATAAAAAGACTGGTTACGTGTATTGGGGTGATGTGGGACCAGATGGCGGCAAATCGACTGAACGTGGCCCCGAAAGCTACGATGAATGGAACCAGGCCCGGCAGGCCGGAAATTTTGGTTGGCCCTATTTTGTAGGTAATAATTTTGCTTACGCCGACTTTGATTTTGCCACAAATAAAATAGGCCCTAAGTTCGATCGCCAGCGTCCTGAAAATTTATCGCCGAATAATACTGGCCAGAAAATACTGCCGCCTGCCCAAAAGCCCCTGATCTGGTACCCGTACGGCGAGTCGAAAGAATTTCCGATTTTAGGGAAAGGCTCGCGCAGTGCCATGGCCGGGCCTATTTATTATGCTGCCGATTACCCGAAAGGCAACCGTTTTCCGGATTATTATAATGGTAAGCTTTTTATTTACGAATGGGCCCGCAGTTGGGTAAAAGTCGTCTCTTTTGATAAAGATTATAACCTGGCCCGTATCGAAAACTTTTTACCGGAACAGGAATGGTATAAACCCATCGATATGAAATTTGGGCCGGATGGGGCCATGTACGTGTTGCAATACGGCGCTAATTATTTTGAACATAACCCCGATTCGCGCCTGATTAAAATTACGTACGCCGAAGGCAACCGCCAACCCATTGCTAAAATTACCGCCGATAAAACCATGGGAGCCGCTCCCTTAACCGTGCAACTATCGGCTACGCAATCTTTTGATTACGATAAAAACGATAAGTTGCAGTATGCTTTTGATTTTGGTAACCAGTCCGGCTCTAACCAGAACCAACCAACCGCAACTGTAACGTATACCAAACCGGGTATTTACCGCCCCACAGTAACCGTAACCGATAGCGAAGGCAAAAAATCACTCGCCGACCTGGAAATACGAGTAGGCAATGAGCCGCCCAAAGTAACCGTAGATTTAGGTAAGGCTAACCGGTCGTTTTATTTCGATAACGAAAAGCTGAATTACCAGGTAAATATCACCGATAAAGAAGATGGTACTTTGGGCAAGGGCGTGGAGCCAAACAACGCCTTTTTCTCTTTCGATTACCTGAAACAAGGCCGTGACTTGGCCTTACTGGCTTCTAACACCCAAATGACCGGTGGGCTAAAATATCTGCGGGGTAAAACTTTAATTGCCAACAGCGATTGTAAATCTTGCCACAACCTTGAAGCCAAATCCATTGGGCCCAGCTATATTGCCGTGGCGCAGCGCTACAAAGGTAAAACCGGCTCCGACGACATGTTGGCTACCAAAATTATTACCGGAGGCAACGGCAATTGGGGTAAAAATGTAATGGCCGCGCATCCCCAGCACACCAAAGAAGAAACTACGGCTATGGCCCAGTACATTTTATCTTTGAGCAACAAGCAAAATATTGGCATGCCGCTGACCGGTACCGTTACGACCGACGAACACCTGACCGCCGGTGGCAAAGGCACTTATGTAATTCGGGCCAGCTACGCCGATAAAGGCAATGCGCCCATTGGTAGCCTGAACGCTACCAGCCTGGTACTGCTGCGTAACCCCAAAGTACAAGCCGAAGATTTTGAGGTGTCTAAGTTAGTTAATCGTAAACACCTGGATGGTAGCGACTTTTCTTATATAAATAATGTGCAGAATGGGGCTTACCTAGGCCTGAAAAATATTGACCTGAATACCATTACTAAATTGTGGTTCCGGGGTGGAGCCCGCCAGGCGGGTAGCCAGATTGAAATCCGAACTGGTTCTCCGGATGGGCAGCTTTTGGCTACGGCCGAAGTGCCGGTAACAGGGCCCCAGGAAGAAACCATGCAACTCTTTAGTACCAACCTTAAAACTACCGGGCATCCGCAAGACTTGTACCTGGTATTCCGGAATGGTAACAGCAAAAGCGATTTTTTACAATTAGATTGGGTTTATTTCGATAACGGAAAACAGCCGGTACCCCAAAAATAAAGTTAGAAATTAAAAGGTATAAGAGCCGATTTCTCAGTGAAGAGGTCGGCTCTTTCCTTTTCGGGCAAATGGATACTAACTGTGCTCTGACTTGTATAAGATTTAAGTACTTACAAACAATGAATAACTTTTAGGACTGATTAATGAAGTCTTAAATACGTGGGCTTTTCTGGTTAAACCAGATTAATTTGTTTAAACAAAGCGTCTATCAACAAAAAAGACAGGTTTTTACATAAAAAATAAACCAAAACTACTGTTACTTTAAAAGATGAACTAACTTGCTGCCAGAAACAAATTTTAAGAAATAAATATCCTTTCGGGGAAGGTTGCGTTATTATTTTAATGGATTTGTTCCATTCATAATTAAAAAGTAGTTACAACAAAATATAAGGTTAGCGCATGGAGCTTGTAATTAAGGTAAACAGCTGAAAAATATTTCAGAACTACCCCTTTATTTGCTTATGCGCATACTTGTTATACGTTGGTTAGTAATATTATTTATATTTGCCGAATTTAAAACTTCAGATTCCGATGGATAATTATTCTTATATCGCAAACGCCCACGCTGCATATATTGATGAGTTATATAAAAATTACCAGCAAGACCCCGAATCAATAGATTTTGGCTGGCGTAAATTTTTTGAAGGTTACGACTTTTCGCTCCAATATGCCGGCAGCAACGGTAAAGGGTCTAATGGTACGACCAACGGCCAAGCCGCAACCGCCGAACCAAAGAAAGCCGCTGTTCCTGGTGGAACTGCCGCCGAATCGGATAAAGAAGTGCAGGTGCGTAATTTAATTTATGCTTACCGTAGCCGCGGACACTTGCAATCTAAAACCAACCCGGTACGTCCGCGCAAAGACCGCAAGGCCCGCCTGAATTTAGAAGACTTTAATTTAAGCGAAGCCGATCTAGATACCGTATTTAGAGTTGGCGAAGAAATAGGCATTGGTCAGGCAACCTTACGCGATATAATTTCTGCCCTGAAAAAAATATATGAGGGTACCATTGGTTTCGAGTACATGTACATTCGCGATCCCGAAATTCTGGATTGGTTCCGGCAAAAAATAGAACATGAGTCGCTTAATTTTGATCCTTCCATCGAATATAAAAAACGGATTTTATCGAAGTTAAACGAAGCGGTTGTTTTTGAAAATTTCCTCCATACCAAGTTTTTAGGCCAGAAACGTTTCTCCTTGGAAGGTGGCGAAACCACTATTCCGGCTTTAGATGCCATTATCGATAAAGGTGCCGAACTGGGCGTAAAAGAAGTTGTAATTGGTATGGCGCACCGGGGCCGGTTAAATGTGCTGGCCAATATTATGGGTAAAACCTACGAGCAAATCTTCAGCGAGTTTGAAGGTACGGCTGTGCCCGATTTAACCATGGGCGATGGCGACGTAAAATACCACATGGGCTATTCCAGCGAGGTGCAAACGCCCGCCGGCAGAACTGTAAACCTGAAACTGGCGCCTAATCCATCGCACTTAGAAGCGGTAAATCCGGTTGTAGAAGGTTTTGTACGGGCCAAAATAGATTCGATGTATGGCCATGACTACAAGTGTATTCTGCCTATTTTAATTCATGGCGATGCAGCTTTGGCCGGTCAGGGCATTGTGTACGAGGTAACGCAAATGTCTAACTTAGCCGGTTACCGTACGGGTGGTACCATCCACTTTGTAATCAATAACCAGGTTGGTTTCACTACCGATTTTGAAGATGCCCGCTCCAGTATTTACAGCACCGATGTAGCTAAAATAATAGATGCACCGGTAATTCACGTAAACGGCGACGATCCCGAAGCTGTGGTTTTTGCGGTACGCATTGCTACCGAATACCGCCAGCGGTTCCATAACGATATATTTATAGACATGGTGTGCTACCGCCGCCATGGCCACAACGAAAGCGACGAGCCTAAATTTACGCAGCCGCAACTGTATAATCTTATTTCGAAACACCCGAATCCGCGCGAAATTTATTTTAAAGAGCTGATTGGTCGGGGCGAAGTAGATGCCAAACTGGCCGAAAACATGGATAAGGAGTTCCGCGATTTGTTGCAGGACCGCCTGAACCTGGTTAAGCAAAAACCTTTGCCTTATAACCTCCAGAATCTGGAAAAAGAATGGCAGGAGTTGCGCCGGTCGGAGCCGGCAGATTTTGAAAGATCGCCGCAAACCAATATTTCTGCGGAAGTAATAGAAAAAGTAGGAAAAGCTTTAAGCACGATACCAGCTGGTTTTAAACCTTTAAAACAAATAGAAAAACTCCTAAAAGAACGTCAGGATATGTTCTTCGGTCAGAAAACCCTGAACTGGGCGGCCGCCGAATTATTGGCGTATGGTTCTATTCTGTTAGAAAATAAAATTGTACGTTTATCGGGTCAGGATGTGCAACGGGGTACTTTCTCGCACCGCCACGCCGTACTGCACGATGCCGAAACAAACGAAGCTTATAACAGCTTAAACTACATTGGCGAAAGCCAGGAAAAACTCCGGATCTACAATTCCTTGTTATCGGAATACGGGGTGCTGGGTTTTGAATTTGGTTACGCCATGGCTAACCCCAATGCCCTGGTTATTTGGGAGGCCCAGTTTGGTGATTTTGCCAATGGTGCCCAGGTCATGATCGACCAGTTTGTAACGCCATCGGAGTCTAAATGGCAACGCATGAATGGTGTGGTAATGTTGCTGCCCCACGGCTACGAAGGCCAGGGACCAGAGCACTCGAACGCCCGTCCGGAGCGTTTCTTACAATTATCGGCTGAGTACAATATTGTAGTGGCTAATTTAACTACCCCGGCAAACTTCTTCCATATCCTGCGTCGGCAACTGGCCTGGTCATTCCGGAAACCATTGGTGATTATGTCGCCGAAGTCTATGTTGCGCCATCCGCTGTGCGTTTCGCCGCTCGAAGATTTTACCAGCGGTTCGTTCCAGGAAATTATCGGGGATGCTTACGCCGACTTGAAAGCGGTAACCAAAGTGCTTTTGTGTACTGGTAAACTGTACTACGAACTGCTCGATGAGCAGCAGCAAAACCAACGTACCGATGTGGCCATTATCCGGGTAGAACAATTACATCCGTTCCCGCATACCCAGTTAGAAGCCGAATTGAATAAATACAGCAACGCCAAAATTTACTGGGTACAGGAAGAACCTACCAATATGGGTTACTGGACGTACGTGCTGCGGGCCATGCGCCACACAAATTTGCTGGAAGATGTTATTGGCCGCAAGGCCAGTGCTTCGCCGGCTACCGGTTACAACAAAGTACACGGCAAGCAGCAACGCGAAATTATTGATACCGCATTTAGCATTTAGTTAGCAGTTGCGCATAAAGAATAAGATAAAATTAAAGAAATATAAAAAGTATAAATGGCAGTTTTGATACGATTTCCTAATTTGCCGGAAACAATCAAATTGTAATTTATAATTCTAAATTCATAATTATAAAACACTATGGGTCTTGAAATCAAAGTGCCGGTTGTAGGTGAGTCCATTACCGAAGTAACCATTGCCAAATGGCTTAAAAAAGATGGCGATCAGGTGGCAATGGATGAGGTTATCTGCGAACTGGAATCTGATAAAGCCACGTTTGAACTCCCAGCCGAAGCGGCCGGCATTTTAAAAATTCGGGTACCCGAAGGCGAAACCATTCCGGTAGGAGCGGTGCTTTGCGAAATATCGGCAGATGGAGCTGCTCCCGCTGCTACGCCAGCGACTAATAATGATGCGCCTGCTTCCAATACCCAATCGGGTTACGGTGGTTCCGGTCAGCCCGAAAGCAGTGCGCCGGCTCCCGAAGCGGTTAGCAATGGCACCCAACTAGGTGCTGGTTCCGCTCCAAGTGGCGGTGGCGTAAAGGAAATAAAAATACCAACCGTAGGCGAGTCTATTACCGAGGTGACTATCTCTAAATGGCTGAAGAAAGATGGTGATCAGGTGGCCATGGACGAAGTGCTGTGCGAGCTGGAGTCGGATAAAGCTACTTTTGAATTACCTGCCGAAGCCGCCGGAACTTTACAAATTATTGCTCAGGAAGGCGAAACTATCCCGGTAGGTTCAGTTATCTGTAATATTAATACCTCGGGTGCAACTGGCGGTGCGCCAAGTACGGCTCCGGCGCAACAACCCGCGGCACAACCCGCTGCCGCAACCAGCGGCGGTACTTCGGCTTATGCGGCGGGTACACCATCGCCGGCAGCCGGCAAAATATTAAGCGAAAAAGGTATAAATGCCACCGATGTAGCGGGTACTGGCCGCGACGGACGCATTACCAAAGAAGATGCCCAGAAAGCACAGGCTAAACCAGCCGCCCCGGCTCCGGTTGTGGCTTCCGCGCCAACTGCTCCGGCGGCTCAGCCAGCAGCAGCAGCAGCTCCGCAAGTTGGTAACCGTAACCAGCGTCGCGAGCGCATGTCGAGCTTACGCAAAACCGTTGCCCGTCGTCTGGTAGCTGTTAAAAACGAAACGGCCATGCTCACTACTTTTAACGAGGTAGACATGAAGCCAATTATGGATATTCGGGCCAAATACAAAGATAAGTTTAAAGAAAAACATAGCGTAGGCTTAGGCTTTATGTCGTTTTTCGTTAAAGCCTGTACGGTAGCGCTGCAGGAATTCCCAGCCGTTAATGCCATGATCGACGAAGGCGAAATGGTATTCAATGACTTCTGCGATATCTCGATTGCCGTATCGGCCCCGAAAGGCCTGGTGGTGCCGGTAATCCGTAACGCCGAGTCGCTTGCATTAGACGGCATCGAAAAAGAAGTAATCCGCTTGGCCGGCCGCGCCCGCGACAATAAAATATCTATCGAAGAAATGACCGGCGGTACCTTTACCATTACCAATGGTGGCGTATTCGGTTCCATGATGTCTACTCCCATTATTAATGCGCCGCAATCAGCTATATTGGGTATGCACAATATTGTGCAGCGTCCGGTGGCGATCGATGGCCAGGTGGTAATCCGGCCCATGATGTACGTTGCCTTGTCGTATGACCATCGGATTATTGACGGCCGCGAATCGGTTAGCTTCCTGGTACGGGTTAAAGAACTGCTGGAAGATCCAATGCGCTTATTACTAGGTGTATAATGCATAAGAAGTGAAAAGGAGGGAGGATTTTAATATTTTCCCTCCTTTATTTTTGACATATATTTTATAACAGCTAATATTTTGTTAGCTCCTTAAATTACAAGAAATGAAATACGATGTTGTAGTTATCGGCTCCGGCCCGGGCGGTTATGTTGCCGCTATCCGCTGCGCGCAATTAGGTTTAAAAACGGCTATAGTTGAAAAATATAATGTACTGGGTGGTACTTGCTTAAACGTAGGTTGTATCCCATCTAAAGCTTTGCTCGATTCGTCGGAGCATTACCACAATGCGGCCCATACGTTTAAAACCCACGGCATTGAACTGGAAAACCTGCAGGTAAATCTGGGGCAAATGATTAAGCGCAAAAGCGAGGTAGTAAAATCGAACAACGATGGTATTACCTTCCTGATGAAGAAAAATAAGATAGATACCTATTTTGGTCTGGGTTCTTTTGTAGATAAAAACCGCATTAAAATTACCGGCACCGATGGCAACGTGCAGGAAATAGAAACCGATAAAACCATTATTGCCACCGGTTCTAAACCCACTATTCTGCCTTTCTTGCCCGTAGATAAAGAGCGGATTATTACCTCTACCGAAGCCTTAACTTTAACTGAAGTGCCCAAGCACCTGATTATTATTGGTGGTGGCGTTATTGGCCTGGAGTTAGGTTCGGTATATGCCCGTTTGGGGGCCAAAGTATCGGTAGTAGAGTTCCTGGATTCGATTATCCCGACCATGGATCGGGCTTTGGGTAAAGAGCTGCAGCGCGTACTAAAGAAAACCTTAGGTTTTGAATTCTTCTTCCAGCACAAAGTAACCGGCGCTACCAACACCAGCAGCGGCGTAACCGTGACGGCTGAGAACCTGAAAGGCGAAACCGTTACGTTCGAAGGTGATTATTGCCTCGTTTCTATTGGACGCAAACCGTATACCGAAGGCTTAGGCCTGGAGAATGCCGGCGTGCAAGTGGGCGAGCGCGGCATGATTGCCGTAAACGACCACCTGGAAACCAATGTGCCCGGAATATTTGCCATTGGCGACGTGGTGCGAGGTGCTATGTTGGCCCACAAAGCCGAAGAAGAGGGCGTATTGGTAGCTGAATATATTACCGGCCAGAAGCCGCACATTAACTACCACCTAATTCCGGGAGTAGTATATACCTGGCCCGAAGTGGCCGGTGTTGGTTACACGGAAGAGCAATTGAAAGAGCAAGGCCGCGCATATAAAACGGGTTCGTTTCCGTTTAAAGCCTCGGGCCGCGCCAAAGCCAGCATGGACACCGATGGTTTTGTAAAAGTATTAGCCGATAAAGAAACCGACGAAATATTGGGCATGCACATGATTGGTCCGCGCATTGCCGACTTAATTGCTGAAGCAGTAGTAGCGATGGAGTTCCGGGCTTCGGCCGAAGATATTGCCCGTATGAGCCACGCGCACCCTACTTACACCGAAGCCATAAAAGAAGCTTGTTTAGCCGCTACCGAAAACCGCGCTATTCATATTTAATTATAGTCTTAACTAAATATTTTAAAGCCCATGAAGTCTACTTTCATGGGCTTTTTACTTTTCTAGCAAATTTATTTATGGAATCAGGCAACTTCCCGCACCTTTTAAGTATCTACTCTAAAAAAACAACGACCCAATTAAAATAAATCGGGTGGTTTGTATAATAAATACAGGCAAGTTTAAGTCTTATAAATAAGATATTTACAGGAACTGCTTGGTTTTTAACAATAATTTATTCTTCTTTGCATTGCCAGCTACTAGGTAAAGCATAATAGCTTTTTTTAGTCATTCATTAGTCTAGGGCTACCAGGTTATGATCGAGTTAAAGAATATTCATAAATATTATGCCATTGCCCAGAATAAGCTGCACGTGCTCAAAGGAATCGATTTGCTTATTGAAGAAGGCGAGTTGGTTTCTATAATGGGCTCTTCGGGTTCCGGCAAATCTACCTTGCTAAATATATTGGGTATTCTGGATGATTACGACCGGGGCGATTATAACCTGGCCGGTACACCCATTAAAAACCTGTCGCAAACCAAAGCGGCTTTTTACCGGAATAAATTTTTAGGTTTTGTTTTCCAGTCGTTTAACCTGCTTTCTTTTAAGAACGCCATGGAAAACGTGGCGCTGCCGCTGTACTACCAAAATGTAGGGAGGCGGGAACGAAATAAGCTAGCCCTGGAATATTTAGACCGGGTAGGACTAAAAGACTGGGCCGAACACTCACCTAACGAAATGAGCGGCGGCCAGCGCCAACGCGTAGCCATTGCACGAGCGCTCATTAGCCAACCCAAATTAATTCTGGCCGACGAACCCACCGGTGCTTTAGATACCCAAACCTCTTACGAAGTAATGGAAATATTTAAAGACGTAAACCGCCAGGGCATGACCGTGATAATTGTAACCCACGAAAACGACATTGCCGACCAAACCCACCGCGTTATCCGCCTGAAAGATGGTTTGATCATAAATGAACGGGAGAATATTGAGAGTTTTAGTGGGTAGAGATTAGTTATTGGTTGTCGAATGTAAGTTGGGTACAACTTTAAAAAATGAAACTTATCTGGTCATTAAGCTTAATTATTATTTTCTCGGCTTCATGTAAACATAAGGCAGAAGAATATTATATAAAAAGAATAGAGTATGGAACAATGCGTATCTATACTACTAAAGTTGTAATAGAAAAAGAAAGTACAGAAAAGCAAACTAAACTAACATATAGAACAGTACTTGATACTACTGCTTATGTATTTGATAAGAAAGACAAGAGAAAAGCACAAATGATTAGCCCCTATTATGAGGCACCTACTTTGAATCTTGTAAATAAATATTCAATTATATCTGAAAGCAAGAGTTATAAAGTATATCACTTCTCAACCTACGACGGAACAATAGACAGTGGTTCTGAGCATTATTGGAATGAAAAATTAGGGGTATTTTTTACCCGTGGTAAATCTTGGCCTATTTACAATGTATTATTATCTACAGATGAAAATAAGAATAAAATAGTTTGGCATATTATAAAGGAAATTTATCCTGCAATTATTGAGCCTCTTAATCATATGGATTTATTAGTAAAGGAAGGGGACATAAAAATTACAGAAATAAAAACAAGATAAGCAAGGTGTAACTAATACTACCTTTGGAATTATCAGGTTATAATTCTATTATCAATTTTTACTTTCTATCAAGGCAGTGAAGTATTAGAAATAATTACAAACAAAGTTCCCGGCTACTGCATAACTGTAGCCCGTTATCAGCAATTAACGCTCAACTCCCAACAACCCAATCATGTTCGACTTAGATAAATGGCAGGAAATATTAGGAACCATGCGCAAGAACAAGCTGCGTACTTTCCTGACGGCCTTCGGGGTGTTTTGGGGGATATTTATGCTGGTGTTGTTGTTGGGAGCTGGTAAAGGTCTGGAAAACGGTATTTTTAACCGCTTTGGCGATGGCGCTAAAAACAGTATTTTCTTTTCGAATGGCCGCACCTCGGTGGCGCACCAGGGTTTGGCACCGGGCCGTGAAATTAATTTTACCAACGACGATGTAGCGGCTATCCAAAGAGAGGTAAACAATATCAAAATTATTACCCCACGCAACCGGCTGTTTGGCGAGTTTACCATTAATTATCAGAAGCAAAATGGCTCTTACCAGGTATTTGGCACCACCGAACAATTCTTTAAACTCAACGGCGAAAAACTGAACAAAGGCCGTTTATTGAACCCCAACGATAACCGCGAAAAGCGAAAAGTAATCTTGCTGGGCGAAACCGCCAAGAATGTTTTGTTCGGCGATTCGGTAAATGCCGTGGGGCAGTACGTAAAAATAAAGGGCGTGCATTTTAAAGTGGTAGGTGTTTTTAACGCATCTGGCAATAACAAAGGCCGCCGCGAAGAGCGAGCGTATATTCCTTTTGCTACGTTGCAAACCACATTTAACCAGCCCAATAAAGTACAAATGCTGGCAATGGTAGGCCAGGATAATATTCCGGCAGCCGTTATTGAAGAAAAGGTTAAAAAAGTATTGGCCGGCCGTCACAAATTCTCTACCGAAGACCCGCTGGCCCTGAACATCAACAACAACGAAGTAGAACTGAAGAAGCTAAACGGGTTGTTTAGCGGCATCCGGATATTTGTTTGGATTGTGGGCATTGGCACGTTAATAGCCGGTATTGTGGGCGTAAGTAATATTATGCTCATTATTGTAAAAGAGCGTACCCGCGAAATTGGCGTGCGTAAAGCCTTAGGTGCTACGCCTTTTTCCATAGTAAGTTTAATCTTGCAGGAGTCTATTGTTATTACCGCTTTTTCGGGTTACCTGGGATTACTGGCCGGAGCCGGTTTGCTCGATGGCATCCGGTATTTATTAGAGTCGAGTGGGGCCGAACTGCCTTTTTTTGCGCGCCCCGAAGTTGACCTGGAAGTGGCCCTAACTGCTACCGTAATATTGGTAATTGCCGGCGCCGTGGCGGGTTTAATTCCGGCCTTAAAAGCCGCCAACATTAAACCCATAGAGGCTTTACGCGCCGATTAAATCCGTTCTGGTATGAGTGTAATCGACATAGATAAATGGGCCGAAATTTACGCCACCGTTAAAAAGCATAAGCTACGCACGGCACTTACGGCCTTCGGGGTGTTCTGGGGAATATTTATGCTGATACTTTTGTTGGGTGCCGGCAAAGGCCTGGAGAATGGCGTAATAAAAGACTTTAATGTGGCTAAGAATGCAGTTTTTGTCTGGACCCAACGTACCAGTATTCCTTACAAAGGTTTAAAAGCCGGCCGCTTTATTCAATTAACCAACGACGACATGGCCGCAATAAAACGCGAAGTGCCCGAGGTGGCGGTTATTTCGCCCAGTATTTCGCTCAACGGAACCTTTACCGTAAGTTATCAAAACAAAAGTTCTACTTTTCCGGTGCGCGGCGATTACCCGGCTTTCCGCGAAGTAGAACCCATACTTATTTTAAAGGGCCGTTTCCTGAACGAGCTAGATATAAAAGATAAACGCAAAGTAGCCGTAATCGGCGAACGGGTAATTGAAGTGTTGTTCGGGAAAGAGGCAGACCCAATTGGGCAATACATAAATATCAAAGGGGCCTACTTTCGGGTGGTTGGCATTTCGCGGGGTGTGGGGCAGGGCGAAGACTTAATTCAGAATGCCCAGAACATTTATATTCCTACTACTACTTTACAGCAAACGTATAACCTGGTAAATAAAATCGGCTACTTTGCCATGACTCCCCAGCCCGGTGTTGCCGCGGCAGTAATAGAAGATAAAGTTAAGCTTTTGCTCATGAGCCGGCATAAGGTCGATCCCAAAGATTTAAAAGCCTTTGGCTCGGCCAACGTCGAAAAAGAGTTTCAGGAAATACAAGGATTATTTACCGGCATTGCCGCCTTTAGTTGGGTGGTAAGCATTGGAACCATTATTGCCGGCATTATTGGCGTTGGCAATATTATGCTGATTGTGGTAAAAGAACGCACCAAAGAAATTGGTATTCGCAAAGCCTTAGGCGCAACGCCCTGGTCTATCATCAGCCTTATCATTCAGGAATCTATAGTTATAACTGGTTTTGCCGGTTACCTGGGTTTGCTGGCCGGCACCAGCCTGGTAGCGCTTATCGATTATTTCATGACTAAATCTAAAGTAGATGCCGGCTTTTTTTCTAACCCGGAAGTAAATGTACCCATTGCGCTTACGGCGGTAGTTTTGTTGGTTTTTACCGGTACACTGGCCGGTTTAATTCCGGCTACCAAAGCCGCCCGCGTAAATCCTGTAGAAGCCCTAAGGGATGAGTAATTGAATTGTTGAATGGTTAGATTGTTAATGATTTATTTATCGCTAATAATTATCTGAACATCTAACAACTAATCACTAACTTCTAAAAACTAATTACTAAACACCAAATGAAAAAAGTTTTATTAAGCATTTTTGGTTTGTTATTTCTGGCCTTATCAGTTTGGTTGGGCTATTATTTTTACAAGAAATCGCATACCGACCCGGTGGTTTATAAAACGGAGCAGCCTTTTGTGACCAACATTGTTAAGAAAACAGTAGCTACGGGTTCTATTGTACCGCGCCGCGAAATTCAGGTAAAATCGCAGGTGTCGGGTATAATTGAAGAGTTGTACGTAGAAGCCGGGCAGGTTGTAAAAGCCGGACAGTTAATTGCTAAAATAAAAATTGTGCCCAATGTAGTAAACGTAAACAATGCTCAAACCAGTTTGCAAACCGCCCGCATTAACCACGCCGATGCCCAACGGGAACTGGCCCGCCAACAGCAATTATTCGAGCAAAAAGTAATTGCCGAGCAGGAATTTAACCGGTTTAAAGTAGATGCCCAGTTAAAAAAAGAAGCTTTAGAAGCCGCTGAAAGCAATTTGCAAATAGCGCTACGGGGAGCTTCTAAACGGACCGGTTCGGCGTCTAACTCGGTTTATTCTACCGTAGATGGCATGTTGCTGGATGTGCCGGTAAAAGCCGGGGCCTCCGTAATCGAGCGGAATAATTTTAACGAGGGCACCACCATTGCCACCGTCGCCGACATGAAAAGCTTAATATTTGAAGGCAATATTGATGAGTCGGAAGTAGGTAAAATACGCGAAGGCATGGATCTGGATTTAACCATTGGCGCGATAGAAGGCCGTACTTTTCGGGCTAAATTAGAATACATTGCTCCCAAAGGAATTCTGGAAGAAGGCGCCATTAAGTTTCAGGTGCGAGCCAAAGTACTGCTGGACGAAGATGATTTTATCCGGGCGGGTTACAGCGCCAACGCCGATATTGTGCTGGATAGAAAAGATAGCGTGCTGGCCATAAAAGAAAGCCTGTTGCAGTTTAGTAAAGATAGCACCTTTGTAGAAGTAGAAACCGCTCCCCAGAAATTTGAAAAACGCCTTGTAAAAACCGGCATCTCCGATGGCATTAATATTGAAGTAATATCGGGTATTGGCAAAGAAGATAAAGTAAAAGTGAAAGAACCGGAAGTAGAAGATAAAAAAGGTAAAGCGTAAAACTAAGTATATCAGCATTGTAAGGGAATCAACTAATTATTGATTCCCTTTTTATTTATATTTTATACTTAAACATTAGATTTTATATATACTGCTTCTTCTATAAATTTACAAAGCCAAAGATTTAATTTTTTCTGGATGAAGCACTTTTTACCATCGTTATTTTTACTCCTTATTTTACTAATACCTTGCCCTGGTTTTGGTCAATTTGCCGAAAATATCCAAACTTTTGGTGGTAGCTATTCTGACTACGTACAGAAAATTGTTCATGATAAAAATGACAACCGATACATTTTGGGTTCAATTGGTCAACCAGGTTCCGTTACTATTCCTGGGTACCAACCAGAAAAAATAGATTTCGGCAGCTTTAAAAAAGAAGTAACCAGAAGTTTTATAGCTAAATTCTATAAGGAAAATAAATGTATTTGGGTTAAGGCAGCGCCATTATCTATTGATAACAATTTTCATGATTTGGCTATTGATGAAGCGGGGTTTATATATTTAACCAGTCATACTACAGTTTACAGTTTTGTTTTGGAGAAACTGGATCAGGATGGTAATACAGTATGGGAGAAAACATTTAGACCCGAAATAATTTTTTCAGATAATAATTTTAGAAGTTTTTGGGGTGATAAACTCGCCGTTGATAAACAAGGAAACATTTATATTTCGGGGAGGTTTGACGGTACCGGTTTTAGCGGGTTAAGTTTTGATTTTGATTGGACAAAAGAAAAACAAAGTACCGAATTCCTGGCAAAATTTAATTCGGAAGGTGAAGTTTTATGGGTAAAAACTTCTTTAGAAGCCAGCATAGGTTATTCCCATTTAATTATAGATTCTTCGGGGAATATTATTACCTCGGGAGGATTAAGTAAAAAGATTAACATAGCGGGCTATGAGCTAGAAAATACAAATCCATTGAATAGTTATGGTCAGATTGTGGAAAGTAGGTTTTTTGTTAAAAGAGATCCAGATGGAAATGTTCTCTGGGCCAGAAATTTCCCGGTAAAGGCAAATTATTTTTCACCCAGTGTGGTATTAGATGCCGATGACAATATATATTTTACCACGTATTTTGAAAGTGAGGATCCTGAAGTAACTATTGATTCCGTTCGCTTAGACCGGTCTGCGTGGGCTGGGATTCAATTTAATGGAGGTAACCTAATAAAATTAGATCCGAATGGGCGAGCAAAGTGGGCCATCAGCTTTTTGAATAATAGTTATGCTCCTATGATTTATGCAAATCAGAGCCTTTATTTAACTGGTATTTTTAGTAAAGAGTTTAATTTTCAGGATAAAGTTCTAAGACCAAATAAAGAATGGTCTCCTGACATTTTTATAGCCAAGTTAAACTTAGATGGGAAAGTAGAATGGATGAAACGTTATGGAGGTTTGTCTTATGAAGGCTCTCCTCAGATATCCTTTGTGCCTAAAAGGAAGGAAATAGTTTTGGCTGCATCTTTCGCGGAGAAATTACCTAATAATGGCAAATATCTTACTAGTATAGGCTTGGGCGATATTTTTATTGGTCAGATTCCAGATACATTGGCAGACGGTATTGCTTTAAATGCCAAGATTAGTGGAAGAATGTATACCGACACTAATTCCAATTGTTTTCCTGACGCATCGGAGAAGGGGTTAGCTCAGAAATTATTAAAAATAGATCCTGGCAACATGTATACCATAACTGATGAGCATGGAAATTACTCTGCCAGGGTGCCTTATGGCCAATTTACCGTAACTCCTCTTATTAGCCCAACTACAAAATCCCAAACTATCGAAAACTGCCGGGAATATGCTCAGGCTACTACTGATAGTTTACACCAACAAGTTACAGATATTAACTTTGGCTATACCATTAAAGAATGTACGCTCCTAACCGTAGACGTTGCCACCGACCGCCTGCGCCGTTGCTTCCGGAGCCAAACCACCGTTACCTATACCAACGACGGCACCGCCGATGCCCAAAATGTTAAAATAAAAGTTACTTACCCCGAGTACGTAGTGCCTATTAGCAGCTCGTTACCGTGGGTAGCCAGGCAAGAATCTAATTTACTGTTTGAGGTGGGCACTTTAAAAGCCGGCGAGCGCCGCAGTTTTGTTATTACCGATTCAACAATTTGTGGCAACGAAGCTATTCGGGGTTTAAGCCAGTGTATCAAGGCGGCTATTTCGCCGCGTAATGTTTGTGTAGCCCCTAATCCGGCTTGGGACGAATCGAGTGTAACCGTAGCGGCCAGTTATGCGCCCGAGGAGCAGAATGCCCAATTTACCATTGCCAATGAAGGCAGCGGCCACATGACCGATAGTACCGAGTACCGTTTGTACGCCAACCAAGCCTTAATAAAAACCGGGAAAGTAATGCTGGCGCAAGGAGAGCAGGCAAAGTTGGCTGTTCCGGCTACCCCAGCTACCTTACGTTTAGAAGCCGACCAAAGCCAGCACCATCCGGGCCAAAGCCGGCCCACCGTTAGCTTACAAATGGCCCTTCCGCCCGATGTGCCCAATGCGCCACCCGCCATGGCTGCTCCTACGCCGGTTGATAATTTTTACCAGGACGATGCCGATGCCGAAGTAGAAATAGCCTGCCAGACCATTGTAGACAGTTACGACCCCAACGATAAGCAGGTAAGTCCCAGCGGCATTACCAAACGCCATTACATTAAAGCCAAAGACGAACTGGAATATTTTATTCGGTTCCAAAACACCGGCACCGATGTGGCTTACAACGTGGTGATACAAGATACTTTAAGTCCGTACCTCGATATTTCTACGCTACGGGTGGGTTCGGGGTCGCATCCGTTTACCTATAGTGTTTCGGGTAAAGGCCAACCCGTACTTACGTTTACTTTTAAGAATATTAACCTGCCCGACCACAAAACAAATGAACCGGCGAGCCATGGGTATATTAAATTTAATATCAGCCAAACGCCAGATAATGCCAAAGGCACAATCATCAAAAATATTGCTTACAATTATTTTGATTATAACAGTCCCGTAGCTACCAACCAGGTTTTTAATATTATTGGCGATACCATAATGCTACCACCCGCGCCCATAATGGTGTATGATTGCGGCCCGGAAACACCTACTACCGCACAAACCGGACCCGATCAGGAGGTTTGCGGAAAAGACAAAATTACTTTACAGGCTAATACGCCGCAAAAAGGAGCGGGGCGTTGGCAACTTATTTCCGGACAAGCTACTATTGTGGCGCCAACCAATTCCCAAACAGACCTGATCCTACACAATTACGAACCAGTAGAACTGGAATGGACCATAACTTTGTGCAATAAAGTATCGCGCAGTAAAATTAAAGTTAACCGTTACCCAATACCGCCAGCACCGGTTATTCCGGTACCGCCGGTACAGTGCGAAGGAAGCAAATTAGTGCCATTACTAGCATCGGGTAAAAATATAATCTGGTACGCCGATGCGGGTAAAACAAAAATTGTACATACCGGCCATACTTTTACGCCCGCAATTAATACCACTACTACTTTTTACGTTACCCAAACCCTAAATAACTGCGAGAGCCCGGTAACTGCGGTAACAGTATCTATCCAGCCAGCCCGTATTAGTTTAACAGTTAGTGGCGATACCTTAATTGCGCCGCCAGCCGAAGCGTACCAGTGGTATTTTAACGATCAAGAAATTACGGGTGCTACCAAACGGAAGTTCCTGGCCCGGAATACGGGTAATTACCAGGTTAAGATTATCACCAACGGGTGTGAAGTAACCAGTGAACAGGTGCACCAGGTGATTTCTTTGGCAGCACCAGAGCTAACGATAAGCCCAAACCCAACCGCGCAACAATTGCATTATGAGTTTACTTCTAACGAGATGGGGCCGGTCCAATTTATTATTTGGGATGAGTTAGGTCGAAAAGTATTTACCAGCACGCATTATAAGCCCACCACCATTTTACCCGGAACTTTGACCTTAACCGGTTTGCAGCCAGGTTTATATCTGCTAGAAATCAGAACGGAGCAGACGCGTATAATCCGGAAATTTATTAAATTATAAACCTGGTCTAATAAATAAAAGCAATTATTTGTTCGTTGGAATTGCCTTTGTCGCTTGAAATATTAGCATAAAATAATACTTTAAACTGTTGGTTACGTAAGTAGTTAATCGTGGCATAAACATGCTGCCTCGGGGCAATCTGGCTTAGGCGGCAAGCGATAGTTAAGTCCGTAACCTTATGAAAAAACAAGCTATTAACCTTCTTTTTGATACTAACAGCAGCCTGAACGAAGCCGGTAAACACGTGCGCGATGGCTTATCGGCGGCTTTTAGAACCGGCGATAATTTGTGGGTAAGCTGCGATGAGCGCAGCACGCTGGAACGTTTAACCTTAACCGATAAAAATATTTTTAGTGCGCACCAATCTTTCGACCTGAATAAATATTTAAAGTTGCCGGCGGGTACTAGCTGCGAAATAGATATTGAAGGCTTGGGGCACGATAAGCATTATTTGTGGTTAGTAGGGTCGCATAGTTTGGCGCGCAAAAAGCCCCGCAAAGAAGATAGCCCGGCCAAACAAATTAAAAGACTGGCTAAACTTAAAAACGATCCCAACCGGTATTTGCTGGCCCGTATTCCTTTGGTTTTGGATAAACAAACCGGCAATTACGAGTTGCACAAAAGCTGCCCCAACCCCGATAACCCCGACGAAATATTAACGTCGGCCCAACTCCCCATGCATGAAGCCGGTAACCAGTTATTAACGGCAGTAGCCAACGATATTCATTTCAAAGACTTTGTTAAAATTCCTGGCAAAGACAATGGCTTTGATATTGAAGGACTGGCCGTAAAAGGCGACCGCATATTTATTGGTATTAGGGGACCAGTGCTGCGCGGATGGGCTGCGGTTTTAGAAGTAAACGTGCGGGATACGGAGCCCGGGTATTTTGAATTAGCCCCCGATAAAAATGGCCGGCTCTATAAAAAGCATTTTTTGCACCTGGAGGGCATGGGCGTGCGAGAGTTGCGGGTACATGGCCAGGATTTATTGCTTTTGGCCGGCCCAACCATGGATTTGGACGGTACCATTGCGGTTTACCGCTGGCCTAACGGGTTGCACCAGGACGATGAAGCCATTGTGCACCGGAAAGAATTAATTCGGTTGTTTGATGTACCGCACGGCTCCGGCCCGACTTCTGGTCAGGATAAAGCCGAAGGTATGGCGCTTTATGATGACAAACACGTTTTAATTGTACACGACTCACCGACCGACAACCGGAAAATTAAGGAAGATGGCGTAATTGCCGACTTGTATAAATTGTAGCCCAGCAGAGATTCTGTATTTTTGCCACTGGTTAAATAGATAATTTACGCTATGTCTGTTATTGCAAATTCCGAAACGCCCGAAATAATAACGTACCAACCAGCTTATAAAGAAGCTTTCCGGAGCCTAAACCACGAGTGGATTAATAAATATTTTGAACTGGAAGACCTGGACCGGCAGATTTTAGATAATCCTGAAAGTTATATTCTGGCCAAAGGAGGCCAGATATTATTTGCCCGATATCAGGGCGAAGTGGTGGGAACCTGTGCCTTGCTTAAAATTACTGATACCAGCTACGAATTAGGCAAAATGGCCGTAGCCGAAAAAAAACAAGGCTTAAAAATAGGACAGTTTTTGTGCCGGGCCGCTATAGCCGAAGCTAAAAATTTAGGAGCAACCAAACTGGTTTTATATTCGCACCGCAGTTTGCAACCAGCCCTGCACGTTTACCAAAAGTTGGGCTTCCGGGATGTTCCCTGCCCACCTAATGGTTATAAACGTGCCGATATAAAAATGGAGTTAGATTTGGATCCGGAATGAACCCACTAAGCTTTAGCATCCGTTATACCGTTACGCCATATTCTTTGGGGTTAATCCGGCGTACACTATCAATCATCCAGCAATCGGTGTATGGAGCAGCCGATTGTTTGGTAAGTGTAAGCAAAAAGCCCGAATCAGTACCTTCTTCGGTACGGGTAACAATAATTTGCTGCGCCTGCTCACCATCCGAGACCAAATCGCTGGCTTTATAAGAAATAAAGTTCAGGATAGGCTGAAACAAAGGTGCCTTTACCTGCAATTTATAATTTGCCAGGGAACCGGTAGCCATTTTATTGGCCGGCGAAGCAAAGTTAAAAGTAGTTTCTATGCCAATATCTTCTTTATTGTTTTCCTGTAAAGATTCCAGTATCAACCCAATTACTTCCTGCGGAGATAAATCGGGCGAGGGCATAGGTAAATCAATCGTGCATTGGTAGTTGGCCATGTTTTCAGTCATTTAAAGGTAAAAGATAAACAGGCTTGGAATAAAACGTTAAACGCTTAAAGCGCCGCTTCAAAGCCTCTATGTACTCAACATACAGGTGCTCTCCACGCACAAGATTTGCGCTGTAATACTTACGGCAAATAAACCCAATCGGGTTTTGTATCTTATAAAACTATTATTGGGGATAAAGGTTTTAATCTTTTTACTGCAGAAACAGTGCCATCCTTTAAGCAGTGCGTAAAATAATTACGTTAAGGTGGTAATAAGATTGTTCTCTAAGGTACAAAAAAAATAAGAACCCCCACTACATCACAGGGCTTTTTTTACGGTCTGGTATTAGCGATTTTAAGTAATTGTGTGGCGTACAGCTAAATTAAAGCAGGCATAACATTTTGGTTATATTGCCATAAACGGCTTAAACCAGTAAAAGCGGTAGTTAATTGTAAATAATACCCTTACGTAATTAACTCCTTAACTTATTACCTGATAATATGCAGGTAGTGTAAAGTGTTCAGCGGTTTTAGGAATTACTTAAGGCATGAGTGGTGGTGTACCCGCAAAGGCAATAAGCAGGTGCTGGCGTAAGCCTATCAATAAAGAATGCAAAATAAAATTGCTCCTGAACGAAACAAAAGTTTCGTTTTTCCGATAAAAAGTTCTCCCTTAAGGCAATACAAAAGCTAAATATTTACTTGAGGCATTCCGATTTTGAAAGCAATTAATTAAAAAATTAACATTTAAGACTATGGAAAATCAATTTAATAATCCCGGACAACCCAGTGGCATGGCCGATAGCAAAAGCTCCGGCAGCCTGATTGATAAAGCTACTTCAATGTTAGGTAATGTAAACCTGAATAATATTCCGGATTCATTAAAGCAGTACGGTAATACTGCCGCCAGCAAAGTTAAAAGCATGAGCACCACCCAAAAAGTTATTGGCGGCGCTTTAATTGCCGCCGGTGCCTGGTATTTATCTTCGCGTTCTAAAACCGATTTTAAAGCCAACAATACTGCCCACGCTGCCCGGAAGAGCTCGTCTTACGATCCTTCTTAAGTAGTTTAATAATAGTAAAACAGCAAAGCCTGGTGCCTGTAAGCGCCGGGCTTTGCTGTTTTAAG